>JAQXZK010000001.1 GCA_029227175.1 Bacteroidales bacterium
GGTTGATGATTGATGGTTGATGATTGATGGTTGATGATTGAATATCCGCAGGTCTTCGACCCGCGGTTACCAATGTGCCACCCCTCTGGGGTGGATAGTGCTGGCTTTGAGGAAAAACAACCATGGCACGTATTACGCCAATCGACATCATCAGAGGCATCTCAGACAAGTATCTCGTCTCAACCCGATCTTTTCTAATCATTTATAATTCGTCGAACCTACGTTCACTAATAAGGTACGCAAAAACGAAAAATGTGAGTTTGTGAATGTGAACATTATATTTTCTTGCGTGACAAGTACTTTCTCTTCTGGTTAATGCGGTTACTCTACGCGTTTTTTATGTTAGTGGTCTTAGTTTACATTTTTTCGGCATAGCACACTAAAGGGGCAATAGGTGCATGACTGTGGATTCTCACTTTGGCTGAATGGTATGTCCTGAGAGAATATCTCGGTAATCAGCGAGATGAGGTGCTCGCTGAAGTCTTTGTCGTAGGAGCGGTAGTCTTCGACTTTCTGACTGCTTTTATTGACCTCGATGATGCATGGATCGTAGTTGTCGGATGCAGCCTTTGTGACAAAGTTCAGCACGGGGAGAATACGTTCCTGTTCGGGATGCTGATGGGCAATGATGGATGCGTAGTAGAACAGCTGGAAGACGTAACCGCCACCACGACTCTTCTTGTCTGTAAGGAAGAGTGAATCGATGTCTTTGAACTTGTGTTTGTCCTGGGCATGACCGGTCTTATAGTCTACGATGCGCAGGATGTCTCCTTTCAGGTCCATGCGGTCGATGATGCCACCAATGCGAATGGGGAATGTGTTGCCATCGGCCGTGATGTTGAGGTCTTCAAAGACGGGGACTTCCATTCCTATCATGTCAAAGGGCGCATATCGGAAGTCGGTGCGTAAGAGATTGCGCAGATAGGTGGTCAGCACGTGGTGGTTGATGAGTTGTGTACCGTTGTAGATACATTTTTCTTTCTCCGGTATCTTAAAGAAGACTTTTTTGAAGGATTTGTCCACGTATTTCTTTAGCAACGGTATGTTACGGATAAGGCTCTCGAGGTCGGAGGCGATGATGTGCTTTCCATTCGTTATAAGGTCTCTGTAAATCATTTCGGCTGCTTGGTGGAAGAGTGTGCCGAAGACACTTTGGTCAATGTCTGAGGAGACGTCTTCTTCCTCCTTCATGCCCATGACATAGCGAAAGTAGAAGCTGAGCGGGCAGGAGAGATAGGTGTTGAGTGCTGACGGGGAGAGATAGCGCGTTCGTTCGCCCTGGTTTCGGTAAAGGAGTCGCAACTTTTGCATCATCTCGGGGGTCTTTTCGATGCATATCTCTCGTTTCGGACTCATCTGTTGTTCGGCATGCAACTGGTAGTAGTGGATGGGGTGGGGCCATTCGGTTTGCAGTTGTAGGAGAAAACGAGACTGTTCGTTACGGTTTATTCCCTGTGTGGAGGAGTTGTACATCAGGGTAATGTGTTCGGCACGCTGGATGAGTCTGTAGAAATAATAAGCATAGACTGCATTCTTGTGCTCGACAGTTGTCATGCCGAAGGCCTTGCGGAGATTATATGGAATGAATGAGGCATCCTTCTCTCCCTTGGGCAGCGGCCCTTCGTTCAGCGAGAGTATGAGCAGATTACTGAAGTCGAGGTTTCGGGTTTCCAAGACGCCCATAATTTGCAGACCGATGGCCGGTTCTCCGTGGAATGGGATATTTGAAGAGCGGATAACCTTGCGCAAGAGAATCTTAAGCGTATGTGTGGAGATGCCCTCGAGGTTTCCACTTGTTATCAAGTCCAGCAAGCGGTTGATGAGCAGGTAGCTTTTGAAGACGGATTCCCGATAGAGTTGGTTAAGGGGGTCTTCCTTGGCATAGGGATTGTTTGTGGATTCTTCCGACTCCTCTTCTGCTATTTGTGGCGCATAGATGCGTGATGCCAGCCGAAGCAGTTGGATGAGGTATTCAAACAGTGCTTGATGGCTATGCTGTGGCGTGAATAAGGTGGTGGTAAACTCGTCCTGCTGCAGTTCGGAAGGCAGTGGGAAGAAGCGGTTCTGCTTAATGAGGTCACGTTGCAGGATAGCCACCATAGGCGATTGCAGTCGGGTGTAGGGATGCTTCAAGACGTTGCACACCTGTTGGTAGGCGAACCGTCCGCTCTTGCTATTATATCCTTCTGTCTGCAGTTCGATAACGGCCTCTATATAGCTGGCCACAGGAGTTTGGGCCAGTGGAAATCCCATGGTGATGTTGACATGCTCTACTTGGTTAGGGATGGCATGCATGACCGGTTGCAGCAGTGATTCGTTGCAAAGCACGACAGCGTTTTCGCATGCAGGAACTTGATGCTCAAGTCCCTTTATCAGTTCTATCCATTGGGGCAGATAGCGTGCTTGGGCATTCTCTGTAGGAGAGGAAATATAGGTTATCTCTTTGGGCTTATTCAGGTGGTCAAAGCAATCGGCCGGCAACTCGTTGGGAAAGGACTTCAGGTTGCGAAGCAGGAATTCTCCGGCTTCGTGCTTGAAAGGAGGGTTACACGCCAGTGGAGCTGTAGTGTAGTAAGTGTCATAGTCCCAGTAGAACAGGGCTTTTCCTGTCTTTTGCAGTGTGCGGAAGAGTTTTTCCTCCACCTTGTTCAGTACATTGAACCCTACAATGACATAATGCTCGTCTGTGAAATCAGTGGTAGAGATGCTATCTATAACCTTTCGGTAGAGCATTCCTTCGTAAGCGAGTCCTTCTGCTATAAGCTCTTCCTGAAATTGCTGATAGATGTCACCTAATTTCTCCCACAAAACGGCAAACCGTTCCTTGATGGTAGTCTTACGCTCAATAGAGTAGTTGTCGAAGAACTGTTTGAGGGCGTCTATTTGTTCCTGTTCGAGAAAAGAAGTGTCGAGGAGGTCGTGCAGGTCTTTAAGATTGGTAAAGAGACGTGTGATGTCAACGAGATTCTTGTCGGCATCGTCAAAGTCACTGATGAGCAGTTCCCCCCAAAAGTAGAACTCGTCCAAGCTCTCCCGACTACTAGTCAGCGAGGCGAAAATCTTGTATAGTTTGCAGACGAGATAAATATTGTCAGCTTTCTTCAGTCGGGAATATTTGGCAAAGAGGTCGCTGATGGTAACGTATGTCGGTGACCAGATGGGGTGATTGAATTGGCTCGCCAGATATTTGTTGAAGAAGAGTCCTGCGCGTTTGTTCGGAAAGACCACAACGGTCTGTGAGAGGTCTGGACCTACTTTCTTTATAATGTCTTGAGCGACTGTTTGAAGAAACGGTGTCATCATAGAAACGTTGAATTTAATGAACTTCGACAATGCTGTCATCGTCTACATACCAAAGGAACCCTTTGATGGCTGATTTTGGGGTACCCATTTGCACGAGGAGGTCTCGGTAGGTGTTGACTTGCTTGTGATGTGCTTTCTTGGGCTGACCGAATTTGAAGTCGATAATCACGATTTCGCCTTCGCGCATCATGATGCGGTCAGGTCTGCGGTTGAGCAGTATGCCGTTTGACATCCAGATAATGTCTTTCTCGTTGTAGAGTTTCCATGTACCTGAATACCAGTCGCTAATCTGTGGGTTTCGGAATGCCTTATTGGTCAATTCTATAATTTCGGGAATCATGTCTTGGGTAATGATGCCTTCGAAAACCAGACGTTGAATAGCATTGTCAACATCTGCTGTTGTGGAAATATTTTGGAACAGGTGATGCAGAATGTTTCCTCGATCGATATATTGCTGCCGGGTGTCATCACGGTTTTCTACGTCAGCTAAAAACTCGGCTGAGCGGTTCGATTGTCGGAACTCAATGTTCCCGGAAAGGCTTATCATTTGAATAGTCTTCTGCTGGGGTTTTAGCAGTAGGGTGTTGGTGAGTTCTTCCTCAACGGTGGTTTCTTTCTCTTTCTCCTCCTCATCAACGTATAGACTACCGAACTCGTAGTGTCCTTCGTCTGCCTGATATTGACCGAATCCTTCTTTTCCCATGTTTTGAATCTCATTCTGGATGAGCGTGCCGATGTTGACATGCTTGGAACCTGGTGCCGTGTAAATAAAGAGGTTTTTACTGGCTCTTGTCAGTGCGACATAAAGCATATTCAGATTATCTACGTTGAGTTGGAGTCGTTCGTCGTTGTAACTCTTTTGAAAAGTCGAGTGCTCAAGGTCGTTTTTATATTCGACAGGAATGACTGCAAGGTCGTTGTAGGGTGCATCTTTGGGGGTAGCCAGAAAGACGGGGTTTCTGACTTCGGATTCAAGACTCCAGTTGCAGTAAGGCAACAGAACAGTGTGATATTCGAGGCCTTTTGATTTATGGGCAGTTATCATCTGTATGCCCTCGTTGACACATCCCGGAATTTTGGCTGACGAGAGTCTCTCGTCCCAATAATGAATGAAGCTTTCAATGTCGGATGGGTTGTCGTTGAGGTATTCGTCCAATTTGTCGAAGAAGAAAAAGAAATAAGCGTGCTGGTTCTGGAGAGCACCAAGTTGCAATATCCGGAATAATTCCTCAACAAGTTCATGCAGTGGCATCAGACGCAATTGCTCTGTACGTTCAGTGAAGGCTGCTGGGAGAATCTCCTCGTTGCTTACGTTCAGAGGGTTTTGCTTAAAGAAATCCTGCTGCTTCAGCACAGATTCAGCATAATCCCAAAGCAAGGCATAGCGTGCAATTTTGTTTTCTGGGTCGATGAGGTATTTGAGGGCGTTGACAATCATGTTGATGCCACTGGATGCATCCATCCTAAAGGCTTCGTCTGAGATGACGGGAACCCCAACCTCTCTTTCTATACTGCTTGCAATGAGGGGCATATACTTGGACTTGCGTTGCAAAATAGCGATGTCTTGTGGCTTCACCCCCCTTGCAAGAAGCATCTTGACGGTTTCGCAGATTTTCTGCATCATTTTTTCATCGATGTTACCTTCCTCATCTGCCTCGATAATGTCGACACTGACAAGTCCACGTTCCATGTGCCTGGTGGTTTTCTGAACGACATCGCTATAGGCATGTTTTAAGGCTTCGTCATCAAATCCACGTACGATACCTGTAAAAAGCTTGTTGTTGAAGTTAATGATATTGGCTTCGCTTCTGTGGTTCACATCCAGTGTTCGGAGTTCCGGCTTGTCCGTGAAATCGGTCGTGTTCTCCAAGTTGTTCAGAATGCGCCAGTCTCCGTTGCGGAAGCGGTAGATGGACTGCTTGACATCTCCCACGATGAGGCTTTCTTCTCCTTGTGAAAGTTCTTCCATGAGCAGTTGGCGGAAGTTTTCCCATTGCATTCGGCTGGTGTCCTGGAACTCATCGATCATCACATTCTTAATCTGAGAACCAATCTTTTCATAGACAAAAGAGGAGTCTCCTTCTTTGAGAAACATGCGAAGCAGATTGTTGGTTTCGGCTAACATGAAGGTGTTCTGCTCGTGGTTGATAGTGTGGAAATACTCGTCAATGACTGTCAGTAACTGCAATTGGTAAATGTGTTTCAGCGTGTGAGATACGCTGGTGATGTTGAATTCTGCCTGTTTTTTGAGGGCTTCGGCTTCCCGAAACAACGGAAGAAGTTTTTGGTGGACGAGACCCAATATCTCGTCTCTACGTTTATGCTTGGCAGTGACCCATTTCTCGTCTACTCCATCGAGACATGGCTGGGAGTAACTGTTGAGTGCTGGCAGTTCATAATTGTCGGAGAGCAGTTTCTTGAAATAGCCGGCCACAGACTTGTATCCTTGGAAGAAGTCCTTCTCGGTTAGGTTGTTGTTTTCCAAAGTGGCGAAGAACTCTTCGGCTAAAGGTTTCAGTTCCTTGTACGGATGTTCCTTGAGCTCTTTCAACTCTTTTCTAAGGGTGGTCATTCTTTGTTTATCGGTCAGGATGCTTTTCAGTTCCTCCCGATGTTCCTGAAAGTCTTCGCTCATGGATTTGGTAGACATGTCGAGCAATTCGTTCTCAACTTTCCAAGTCTTGTCATTATTGATATGGTCTTCGATGTACTCTTCTATCAGGGAGAGGGTGAAGGAGTTTGGCGTAAGGTCGTCAAGCATGTGCTTGATAGCCTTTCGAAGGGTCTCTTTATTGTCTATTTCCACGCGGAGGTTGTGTGCTAACTCCAACTCTCTGGCTATGTTCCGGATCACAGATTGAAAGAAACTATCAATGGTCTCAATGCGAAAGCGACCGTAGTCGTGAAGCATGTGCTTGATAGCCTTCTGTGCGTTTTCCCGAAGTTGTTCGTCGGTATAGTGTTTGAACACTTTGTCATGTCGCAGGTTCTCTTTGATGAGTTTGAGGTAGGGTTCGGATTTTGGGTGACCAATAGCAATGCCGTTGAGATGTTGGAGTATACGTTCTTTCATCTCGTTGGTAGCCTTGTTGGTGAAAGTCACGGCAAGAATCTGTCGATAACTTTGGGGATTCATCAAAAGAAGTTTGATGTATGCTGCGGCCAGGGTAAAAGTCTTTCCGGAGCCGGCTGACGCTTTATAGATGGTGAGGCTTGAGGACATGTTTCTGGTTATGCTTTCAGTTGTCTTTCCTTGAGTATATCTTCCAGTTTGAAGAGCTCGTCCCTCCATTGTGCAGCCTCCAGGAACTCCAGTTTCTTGGCTGCTTCTTTCATTTGGGAACGTGTGCGTTCTATGGCTTTTTGCAATTGCTCGTTGCTCATGACCTGAATGATAGGGTCTGCTGCCATCGGTGTCTGGTCATTTGCAAGGCCGTAAGGCTTGTTCTGTGCTTCGGCCATTTTATTTTTGGACGTGAAGAGTGTGGAGTTGATGGCTTTGACGATTTGTTGGGGAGTGATGCCGTGTTCTGCGTTGTAGCGGAGTTGTTTCTCGCGTCTGCGGTTAGTTTCGTCTATCGTCTGTTGCATGCTTTGAGTCATGGTGTCGGCATAGAAAATGACATGTCCGTCTATGTGTCGAGCCGCACGTCCGGCGGTTTGAGTCAGTGAGCGGTGCGACCGAAGGAATCCTTCTTTGTCGGCATCGAGAATAGCCACTAACGAAACCTCTGGCAAGTCCAAGCCTTCTCGCAGCAGATTTACCCCCACAAGCACGTCATAGACTCCGCTTCGGAGGTCGTTCATAATCTCAACACGTTCCATCGTGTCAACCTCACTGTGAATATAGTTGCAACTGATTCCATTGTCCAGGAGATACTCGGTGAGTTCTTCGGCCATGCGTTTGGTCAGTGTCGTGACCAGTACGCGTTCTTTGCGTTCCTTACGAATGGCTATTTCTTCCATCAAATCGTCAATCTGATTGAGCGTGGGGCGAACTTCGATAATGGGGTCTAACAAACCAGTAGGTCTAATGACTTGTTCTACAACAATGCCTTCGCTCCGGATAAGTTCGTATTCAGCGGGTGTGGCACTGACATAAATCGTTTGTGGCACCAAGGCCTCAAATTCATCGAAGGTAAGGGGGCGGTTATCCAATGCAGCAGGAAGTCGAAAGCCGTATTCAACCAAATTGAGTTTGCGTGAGCGGTCGCCTCCATACATGGCTCGAATCTGGGGAACGGAGACGTGACTCTCATCGATAATCAGCAGGAAGTCCTTGGGAAAAAAATCGAGCAGGCAGTAGGGGCGTGTTCCGGCATCTCGTCCATCAAAATATCTTGAATAATTTTCGATACCGGCACAATGTCCCAACTCACGAATCATCTCCATGTCGTAGGTGACACGTTCTTGCAGACGTTTGGCTTCAATGGGTTTGCCTTCGTGCTCAAAATAAGCCACTCTCTCGTGCAGGTCATCTTCGATTTGATGAATGGCTCGAAGTGTACTCTCTTTGGTCGTCATGAAGAGATTGGCAGGATAAATCTTGTATGCGTCAAAAGAACCGAGGGAAACGCCTGTCAGAGGGTCTATTTCTTCGATGGATTCGATTTCGTCTCCCCAATAGGTTACCCTTACCCAAACATCGTTGTAGGCCAGCGCAATATCAATGGTATCACCTTTTACGCGGA
>JAQXZK010000002.1 GCA_029227175.1 Bacteroidales bacterium
GCTGCTGCCATCGCACGGCGAGCTGAATGTCAGCCGTGAGGAGGCTGTCAGGGCCTACTTGGAGATGCACCGCCCGGAGGCAGTCATCCACTGCGCCGCACTGAGCAATACATGGTACTGCGAGCAGCATCCGGAAGAGTCTCACCGGGTGAATGTGCAAGGCACGGTCAGGCTGGCTAAAGCCTGTAAGCTGACAGGTGCCCGGTTCATCTTTATGTCCAGCGACCAGGTATATAACGGCATTCCGCAGCCTGGTGCACTCAAGGAGGAGGTGGTGCTCCAGCCCGTCAACGTCTACGGACGGCACAAGCTGGAGGCGGAGCAAAGGGCACAGTGGAACTTGCCCGATGCTGTAGGCCTGCGGTTGACTTGGATGTACGACTTGCCTGACAGCCGTCTGAAGCTGAACAGCAACCTGCTGCTCAACCTGCAAAAAGCATGCAATGAGGGCACTGCCGTCCCTGCTGCCACACACGAATTTCGCGGAGTGACGTACGTCTGGGAGGTGGTCCGGAACGTGGAGAAGGCTCTCTCCCTGCCCGGAGGCATCTACAATTTTGGCAGTGGCAACACCCTGAACAGTTACGAACTCTACCTGCAAGCCGCCCGGCTGATGGGGATACAGAAGCCGTCGGACTGTATTGTGCCCGATGTGGACAAATTCTCCCAGCAGCCGAGAAACCTGACCATGGACTGTTCGCTCATCGGCAGGTATGGCATCTGGTTCAGCGATAGTGTGGAGGGAATCAAAGAGGCTCTGCGGAGACCGTTCCGCACAGCAAGCAAGTATACAGAGAAAGAGGATTTTTAATCGGTCTACAAAACAGACAGATAACAATGGAAACATGCAAAGACGTTATTTCGGGCGACCAACAGGTTTTGACTTCGTCAACTGTTGTCAACAATTGCTCCGTTCTTAAAATTATGGTAATATGAACTTTACAAACGACAATAAAAATACGGAATGTTATGCTTTGAGCAGATTGGAAGAATACCTCTCGTATTCATCCATCAATCCCCAATGCCGGTATTTTGTGAAGACAGACAATGCATTTACACGCAAAGCCCGTCTTCTACAAGCAATACGCCGAGAAGAATCCGGTTCGGCATGTGGTTCTATCACAAAAAATGGGGTAACATACTACCATTCCAATCTGGCAACGGAAGGAGACGTTACAGGGTGCAATTTCCTTTGTCCGGAAATATTCAAATATGCCACATGGCGCATCAAGCATAAAAAACCATACGAAACTATAAACGAAGACAGGCTATTCAACAATTTCCTTTCCAGCCAGCCAATGGCTTTCAACCTGTTTGTTCCTCTAATGAAAATTGTTCAGATAGATGAGGGGAAAAACAGACTTGCCGCTACCGTTGCAAAACTTCTAGATAATAAATACAAACTATCCATCCGCAGAATCACAGAAGTCGGAATAGAGTTTATCCCACCATACTATTCTGAATGCCTGAATGACAAAACCGCCATGGATGCCTTTTTCAGGTATGAAAGGGCGGATGGAGGCCATGGAATTATAGCTATTGAAACCAAATATACAGACATATTGGGGACGAATCCGGCCTCTAATCCATCTTTCGCTATAAGACAAGCCATAAAAAACAAGGGTATCTCCCTGTTATTGACGCAGGAGGGTATTGAAGATATCACTAAGGGCAACATCAAACTCTCACAGGTATATAGGAATTTCTTGTTGACAGAAACCGTAAGGCTGCATGAACATCTTGATGACTCTATATCCATCATCTTGTCTCCAAAACAAAACACAAGCAACAAGGTGGATGAGAGCAGGCTGCATGCCATATTGAAAGATGAATATAAATACAAGTTCCAAACAGTGACATTGGAAAGTTTCCTGTCAGCGCTAATAGAGGAATTTTCAGAAACAGATATCTTTAGAAGATTTGAAAAAAGATATCTTGATTTCACACGAGTGGAACAGTTGATCAATGATGCAGAACGCTATGAAAGTTTAAAACAGTTGTAAAATAATATATACAATTGATGAAAGCATATACCTACATAGAAAAAGGCAGGTTTGAGTTGATAGAAAAGCTCAATCCTGCGAAACGCATGGAAGTACAATGATATCAAACAGACGCATAGAGGAAGAGAAAGCGGTAGTGGAGCAGATGATACATCTGTATTGCCGGAAGCATGAAGGACATACCGAGCTATGCCCGAGCTGCAGAGAACTGTTGAATTATGCCCATAGCCGACTGGACCGCTGTCGTTACGGCGAGGAGAAACCCACCTGCAAGAAATGCCCCATCCATTGCTACCGCCCGGAGATGAAGGAAAGAATCAGGAAGGTCATGCGATGGTCGGGGCCAAGGATGATACTCTATCATCCCCTTGCAGCTATCAGACATTTGCTACGAGATATAAAATGAACATAAATAATAGAATTTGCAATGAAAAACTTTATCATTCCTTTCGCCTTGCTGGCATTGATGACGGCATGCGGCAACAACAACAATGGCAAACGCCAAGAGAACGTAGAACAAAACAATAAGGTTATGACACTGAATCTCGACCATTTCCGATGGACGCGACAACCGGAGAGTTGCACCATCAAGAACGACACTATTGAAGTGGTAACAAAGCCGGGCACCGACCTGTGGCAACGGACATACTATCATTTCCGCAACGACAACGCTCCGGTGTTTCAGATGGAGACTGAAGAGAAGTTCTTCAGCTTCGTGATCAAGACGGACTTCACCGAAAGCCACCATCGCTTCGACCAGTGCGGCATCGTGATGTATCTCGACAGCGAAAACTGGCTGAAAGGCAGCGTGGAATACGAGAACGAGGAGTTCCAACACTTGGGTAGCGTAGTCACCAACAACGGCTACTCCGACTGGGCTACCACTGCCATCTCTGCCCAGGTGAAGACGATGTGGTACCGCCTCTCTCGCCGAGAGGACGACTATTGCATCGAGTGCTCGCAGGACGGAACGCACTTCACGCAGATGCGCGTATGCCACATGCACCAAGGCGGCGGGAAGATTCGTTTCGGCATCTACGCTTGTTCGCCCGAGGAGTCATCCTTCAAGGCCATCTTCACCGACATGAAGCTGACCGAGTGTGCCTGGAAGGCTCATGACGGGCAGCAGCCGGACTAAGTCTCTGTCTATTATACAGGATGCGCTGTAACCATTTTTAATTTTGACATACAATGAACATTGTAATTTTCCTCGGGGCATCCATATAAAATATACACACAGAAAAATTATGAATGCAAACGACATAAAAAACAATTTGACTTGATTGCCAGGCAATACGATGAAGGCAGAAGATGTTTCATTCCCTGCTTTGACGACTATTATGTGCGATCAGTCAGTCTAGTGAAGGAGATTATCCCTCATGCGAGAGAAATTGCTGACTTAGGAGGCAGGGACAGGGCTTCTGACAAAAGAAATGTATTTGCTCTATCCAGAGGCACATTTCACTCTCATTGACCTTTCGGAAGACATGCTTCATGTAGCTCGGAAACGTTTTGCAAAGATGAAGAACTTCAATTTTCGTCGGGCGGATTATTCTCAGGAAATTCCCCCAAAGTGCGACATCATCTGTTCTGCTCTCTCCATTCATCACTTGGAAGAAGATCAGAAACTGCGACTTTACATTTCCATTTATGAAGCTTTGCCTAAAGGAGGTGTGTTTATCAATCTTGACCAGTTCTGCGCCGACTCTCCTGTGCTTGACAAAGCATGGAACGACTGGTGGATGAACTACATCAATCAGAGTGGGATAGATTCTGAAGCAAAGGCAAAGTGGTTGGAGCAAAAGAAGTTAGACCGTGAAAATAGCGTTATCACTTCACTCAAGATGCTTCAAAATGCAGGCTTTGAACAGATAGAAAGCGTTTATCAATTTATGAAATTCGCCACTATAGTGGCTATAAAGTAAACAAACAGAGGAGGTCATTGACACCAAGAATGGAAAAAATGGAATATAAGAATAAAGTAGCCATTGTCACAGGCGGTGCGCATGGCATCGGCCAATGCATCGCAGAGGAGTTCCGCAAGAGAGGGGCTTCGGTTGCGGTCATTGATGTGCGGGAGGGAGAACATTTTGTTGGAGACATCTCCAAGAAAGAGGTGTTGGAAGCCTTTGCCAGTGAGGTTGTCAGTAAGTATGGCAAGGTGGATTACATCGTCAACAATGCCCTGCCCCTAATGAAGGGGCTGGATGAATGTTTGTGGGAAGAGTTTCAGTATGCCATGGCTGTCGGAGTAACTGCACCTTTCTATTTGGTCAAACTGCTTGCCCCGTATCTTGCCGAAGGGGCATCGATAGTCAACATCTCGTCCTCTCGCGACCGCATGAGCCAGCCGCAAACGGAGAGCTACACGGCAGCCAAAGGAGGCATTGCCGCCCTCACCCATGCCCTTGCCGTCACACTGCGGGGCAAGGCCAGGGTCAACTCCATTTCTCCGGGATGGATTGATACGGACTATAAGGAATATGAGGGTCCTGATGCCATGCAGCAACCTGTGGGTCGTGTGGGCAACCCGATGGACATCGCCAACATGGTGCTGTTCCTCTGCTCCGACAAGGCCGGATTCATCACCGGCGAGAATATCTGCATAGACGGTGGCATGACCCGACAGATGATTTACCATGGTGACCATGGATGGACTCTGACGGATAAATAACAAGACACTTCCCATCAAGCGCAAGCGTGACAAGTCGTGGAAGATTGAGAGCGGCAAGGTGGTGTTCACCTGTTTCACTTCCGACTTATGATAGAGTACCTTTCCCGTCTGAATACAAAGGCATTCGCCATAGCCGCATTGGAGGAACTTGTTGTATTGCTTTCAGTCACCTGCTACGTGCTTGCAGGAGGAACCTATGCCCTGCCGCTGTGGTCGGCTCTGTTCATGGCCTTCGCCGTACATCTGCTGGTTCATGTGGGACAAGCCATGGTGGGGGGGGTATGTACCGGGTTTCGCCACTTCACTCCTGCTGGTGCCTTATGTTGCCTACGGACTGCGGAGCATCTGGCTCGTGATGAGCAGAGGGGAACTCATCGCATGGGGCGTTGCCGGCATAGTAGTGATGGCGGTAAATCTACGTTTCGCCCATTGGCTGGGCATTCAATCCTACAGGAAAAGCAAATCTGCCAACTGAATCAACTAAAAAAACTCGGCTCATCCGACATTTCGAGTGATGCGACAATCATGTAGTGCATACAGCCTTAGCTCAAAGTATCGCTCATCTCTAAATCCGTACGCTGTTTTTTTCATTACTTTTATCTTGTTGTTGATACCTTCAACTTTACCAGTTGATATATGGCAGTCGTACCATGCAAGAATTCCTGTGCGATGCGCCATTATAGTGGCATCCATTTTTATCAGTTGTGGCACTTTGCTCT
>JAQXZK010000003.1 GCA_029227175.1 Bacteroidales bacterium
AGCTCTGAAGCGGTTATCTGGGTCTCAATTTCCTTAATAAGATCCATTTCTCGTCCCTCTTGAATTCCATTTGACACCCCATCAGAGCATGCAAACACAACATAAGGGACATATATATCTAGCTTGAACACAGATGTCCAAAAGTCATCTTCTTTAATCGAAGAATTCAGGCACTGCGTTTGATTTGTAAATAATGTATTCTCCGAAGGTGCACAGCACTTCATTCCGGAAGAATAAACTGCTAAAAGACCATCGCCGACAGAAATCAGCAAAAGCTTGTCTCCCAATTTCATGGCTGCTTTTAATGTTGCACAACAGTCATCTGGGTTTGCTCCCGCCAGCAAGGACATCCATTCGTCGGCAATTCGACGGGTTATTTTTGTCAATTCCGGAGGAAACGGTTGACCCTGTAGTGAAAGAAAAACCCTCTTAATGGCCTCTACTGCGGCTGCAGATCCAAGCTCTGCTTTTTTACAGGAGCCTACACCATCAGAAACTGCAAGAGCAAAATCTCCATTTATTGAGACATAATCTGCTGCATCCTGATTCGGTAGCCCTTTTACTCTGTGACTTACGCCTGTATCAGATACAACAACAAAGGTACAATCTGCATGGTTCTCCTTCTTTGAGATCATATTACGATGTCCTCTGCATCAATATCGAAAATCGGTGCCACAGCTCCGGTATCATTCGGATTAATGCTATGCATACGCGCAACGGTCGACATTGTTACCCATCTAAAGAATTTGGTGATTCCGGCTGCATCCTTAGTTTTGATTACCGGAACCTCCGGATTATCAATAAAGGCTTTCAGCATTTCGGCATCTGCATCCTCACCGATTCCTAATGCCAAACGCTGACAACGAGAGGATCTTTCTCCGGAGTGCAGCAGCTTCAACGGCTCCCAGTCAAAATAATTCTTCCTGCGATACATTTCCTCCGAGCAATCTGTAGGCAGGCCATCACTAATCAAGACAATCGTAGGAGTATATGCTCTGGATGATACGACCTCTCGATCTTCGATCATTTCTGTAACTGCCTCAAAGGCCTGTCCCATAGGAGTATTGCCTGAGGCATTAAGCTCAGAGAGAGTTAATCCATTTATGTCAGCAAGTGGCTGAATAAGTTTGACTTCACCGCCAAAGGCAATAACAGACAGCTGAAATTTTCCTCGAATATCATCTGCCGCATTTAATGCATTGAGCATTTCTCTTAATGCCAGGTTTAGTTCATTGATTTTTTCACCACGCATACTGCCTGATGTATCAGCAAGAATGAAAATAGGCAGCGGTCTAGGTTCCCGTGCTACGTAACTATTCAGTCCCATATCTTTATCCTTTCTGCTCCAATAAAATCTCTAGCTTCTTAATAAACTCTTTTACAGTACGGCTGATACTAGCCTCATTCTTTCCGCATTTCTCGGCAATTGTTCGCTGAGAAGGAAGTTGATTTTTTGAGTACTGGCTAAGTACCTCCTCGCTGATGAAGGAATAGCTGGATGTATCAACTCCCGTTTCTGCAATTGTCGAGGCCAAGCGTATTGTCATCATATCTGAGATTATGGGCATTTGACGCTGCTGAAGAGAAAGAAATGCACTCTCAACAACAGTCAGAATTTCCTCTACCCGAGCTGATGTAAGAAGGTTTTCCTCTACCAGATGACCGTCGGATAGCTGGTCAAATAAGCTTGTTCGCCCACCATCGTCATCCATTATTTCATTATCGACCATGCGATATTCCACAAGCTCTGCAATTTCGGCAACTACTTCGATAGGCTGATCCAAAATTTCTGCTATTGCTTCACATAGCTCTCTCCGCGAAAGATCTTTGCCAAGAGAAGCCTCGTAGCGAAGATACTTCTTGATAGCCCTTTTTTCAGATTCCGTAATCTTAACCCCGTGCAATCTGTCATCTACAGCCTGGTTGCCGCATAAATGACTGTATTCCAGCTTCCAGGCCGCATTGAAATAATGAAGAAACACACCTTTAGTTTCGTCATAATTGTTAATGCAGCGGACTGCAACCTCGGTTATTTCACAGCCAAATGGTTCATATTTCTTTTCGTTTTGTGCCAACAGATAGCAGTACAAGTACTCCACCATCTTGTATGACTCTTTTCGGAAGGCAACCGATTCTGTCTCCTTATTCAATGAAAACAGCTTGGATTCTGTTATCAGCCTTTCATAATCTGCTTTGTTGTACCCCATACAGTTGCACCTATTACAAGGACAGCAAGGACTTCAGCATACGTCTTGCTTTATCCGGAGTATCAGCGTGCACAGCATCTGTAATGGAACCAAGATAGAACAGAGGAGCCATATCACAAATTTTAGTGTTTACGGCAACGCCATCTGCAAAGCTGGACTGACCGTACAAAATGTTTTCAATCTCGCATCCAAGAAATTTTTCCGCGAAGCTGAGAGCAGTAAACTCGATAATAGGCAAATCCTTCGGGCCGTAGGTAATATCGGCGATCAGCTGCGAGCCCTCTTCCAGCTCATCAATCAGTTTTCCCATCAGCTGCTCATGAACAGTTTTATCCTGAGAAAAAGCAGTATTGATAACTGCATAGCTGACAGAAAGACCTCGTTCTGTAGCAATCTCAGCTAACTCATTCTTAAACAATGCAATGTTTGCTTCCGCAGAGCTGAACTCATCGTCTTTAGCCAGGAGAATCACCTTCAATTCAACACCCTCGGTAATTGCTGCTTCAATAAATGCATTTACAGGGAAGGATACCCTTCTTCCGGAAGCGGGAATAGATTTTTCCTCGCTGATATAAACAGATTTATCTATGCGAGCCTTCATCGGAATGTTGCAAATAATAGTTTTCTTCATAAATTGACCCTCTCAAATGTTCACATCAGGCTGCATAACAACGAGCAGCCTGCCTGTTTTTCTTTTTGGTTTGCTCAAGAACCTCAATGTCATATTCCTTTTCAACATATTTGATATACATCGGGATCTTGGTCATGGTTCTTCTGATTGCGCTATCTCTGTGAGATCTCGAAAAATTAGTTGCCTCGTCCAGACGTACTCCTTTATTGAAATATTCATGTACGCCCTTGCGATAATCCTGACTAAAAAGGAAATATTCTGCTTCCGGTGTGATAAGGAAAAAGGAATGCACACCCTTTGCAGTGGGTTCACAGTAGATAGTTGCTTTCATAATTGTACCTGACCTTTCATAAGTTGATTTTTCGTCGTCACTTACATATAGGGTCAAGAAAATGTAGCCTTAACATTTATTATCAAAATCTTTGGCTCTTCATCACAATGAGTGGGTAAACATTTTATCGCTCATTGCTTAAATTAAACACAAAAACCGCACTGGTTCTGTTATACTTGTAGTTGCTACACACAAAGAAACAGAGGTGACCAATACGGCAATTACAAATTTACTAAAAAAATTTATCGGTGTCAATAGAATTCATATCATAAATTTTAAATTAGAAAAGATTGACACTGAAGATGCTATCGTCATTGACGTAGCTAACTATAAAAATGATCAATGCTGCTGTCCAATATGTGGTAAAAAGGCTCCTAAGTACGATTTAGGTCGTACCAAAGGGCTTTGGCGTGCTTTAGACATGGATTCTACAAAGGTATATCTTAGAGCAGATACACATAGAGTTGAGTGTCCGGATCACGGGGTTCATACTCTATATATCTCTTTCATCTCTAACATACTGTTTTAGACATTCAATTTGTCTATCCAAATTCTGATCTTTACTAGACACTCTAGCATAAGCATATCTTCTATGTTCCACTATTTCTTAACCTCCGTAATATTCACACTTCTCTATAATATTCTATCACTACTAATATAAGAATACAACAAAAATACCTATACCTAATCTTGTATACAAACAACTCATATTGTAAGAAAAAGTTGCATTTTTACAGTATGTTTTAAGTATGCTTAC
>JAQXZK010000004.1 GCA_029227175.1 Bacteroidales bacterium
CTCCACTCGGGGAACTCCTTAACAAGTTCCTCATTAGTTATCACCCTTTCGGGCAGATAATATGATATTCCTTTTATATATGCCATTTTCGTTTGTTATTCAAAGGATAATACAGTTCCTGCCCAACTTAATCCCACACCAAATCCTGCTATTAGAACTTTAGCACCATTCTTGAACAATCCTTTATCCAAGCAGTCTTCCAGAGCCAATGGAATGGTCGTAGAAGTCGTATTTCCTGTATTCTCCAGGTTTATATAGAATTTGCCCTTTGGAATATGGCAAACCTTACGCAGTGTGTTCAGCATGAATTTGTTCGCCTGATGCAGAACTACGTGGTCAACCTCTTCCAATGTTATTTCGTTTTGTCTTAAAGTTTCATTTATCAATGAAGGGACTCTGTCTATGGTGAAGTTGAACACTCTTGAGCCATCCATATAGAAATAATCGTCCCTTCTCATATTTCCTTCATTATCTATAGTCTCGTGTCCCGTGTGTGTCAAATGTCTTCCTGCACCATTCTTCACTATCAGGCAATCAGCACCACTGCCGTCACTTCCTTTTTCAAATTTCCCGATTTTTGCAAAACCAGTCGTTGATACAACTGTTGCAGATGCCGCTTCTCCGAACAGTACCCTGTTGTTGTCATCAGAATGAATGAATCTTGTTATGGTGTCTCCTGTAAGAAGCAGGACGTTTTTTGCAAGTCCGCTATCAACGAAACTTCCAGCAATGGCGAGACCATACACATAACCAGAGCAGCCAAGATCAAAGTCGAAAGCACCTGCTGTGGTCGGAATGTTGAGCTTATCTTGTATTATGCATGCAGTTGGTGGTAGAAAATGATCGGGTGATTGTGTAGCCATAATAATGAAATCAATCTCTTCTCTGTTTATTCCACTTTCATTAAACAGCATGTTTGCAGCCTCAACTGCCATGTCACCTGCTGTAGTATCATTACTTGCAATGTGACGCTTTGAGACCCCGACACCCTTAGCCGTCTTCTCTACACATGTGTCCTTTAATTGCTCTTGTAAAGCATTGTTATCCAACGTATGGGGAGGGGTAAAACATTTTATTGACTTAATATATGCCATATTGATTTTCTTTTTCGATTATACTAATACTCCTTCTCCTCCTCCGCTAATGTCTATAACACCACCTGTCATCCATGAAGATGCGTCACTCAACAGATATATTGCCAGGTTTGCCACGTCATCCACCTGTCCAAACCTTTTCAGCGGATAGTTCTGTTCTGCCACTTTCAAATCCTCTTCGCTGAGTACATTGGTTATCAAGTCCGTCCATACCATACCGGGGCAGATGCAGTTTACACGTATCTGACGTGGTGCCAGTTCAAGGGCAAGACATTTTGCGTATGACACAACTGCCCCCTTTGATGCACTGTATATGGCATTGCCCATCGAAGGACTCTCGTATGCACGAGAAGCGAGATACACGATAGAAGCACCCTTGTTTACCTTCTTCTTGGCAAGCAGTTCAGCCTGAAGAAGCATAGGTGCTACTATGTTTGTCTTCATCACAAAGTCAATGTCTTCTTGTGTAACCGCCTTGCATGGAATTCGGTTAGCCACTCCGGCACACATCACGATACCGTCAAGCTTTGGCATTTCCACGACCATTGTTGTCACGGCTTCCCTATCACTCAAGTCAGCAGCTATTAATTTATGTTCGCCTTCCGGCAAAAGGTTTATAACCTCATTCAGCCGCACGGTGTTCCTTCCGTTCAGTATCACATTTGCACCCATTTTAGCACAGGCAAGAGCAGTTGCCTTGCCTATGCCTGATGATGCTCCAGTGACAAGAATCTGTTTGCCTTCAAGGGAAAACGGATTGTACGTCTCTGTCATAATTCGCAGATTACTTGTTGTTGATGAGATTAAAAACATCCTCCACTGTCACACAAGCCTTCAGTTCGGCTCCTGTGATGGTCTTGCCATATTCTGTTTTGGCAAGAGCTATTACTCCCATGCCTGTGAGTGAAGACCACTCATCAAGCTCATGAAACTCTGTTGACAATGTGATTTCTGATGCATCTGTATCATCAAACTGATCGGCGAAGTTCGCCAAAAATTGATTTTTATCCATTTTTCTAAAAAATTATTGATTAATACTACTAATATGATTCTTAAACATCCAATTTTTGTGCAGGAATGCCAATGTATAGGTAGCCGTCCTTTGTATTTCTCATTACCACAGATCCTGCTCCGATACGGGTGTTG
>JAQXZK010000005.1 GCA_029227175.1 Bacteroidales bacterium
GGATCAACAAGGATCTTCCGGACTGGGCATCGTCAATTGACAGAGTGGAGGATGTTCAGAAGGTTATCTGTCAGAGGATGGGTTGGAGGATGTGAAATCTTCTTGGCATATTCATCTTCCTTGTTAATCGCACGGACGATGTCAATCGCAGAAAACCACCACTTGGAATTTACCTCATCCCAAATAGCCCTGACCTCGCGGTCGTTGAAGAAACGGATTGATATTTTTGTCATTGGCTATAATCCAAAAATATTGTTAATATTATTACTGTTGCTCTATACAACAAGTTAGTGTTCTATAGCTACCATCAACACAAGCATAGCCCAATGCATCGCAGACGCTTTCATTCTTCACGTAAAATATATCTGCATTCTTGGCAAAGATACTTAAATTTCTCCATCAATCAATTTTTGACTATCTTTATCTCCAGAACCGGTGAGCTGAAATGCTGGCCAAGGCAGCAATCAAGAACCTGCCACAAATGAAAATGCGAGCCGAGAAATCTGACGGAGATTTGGACTATGAGGAAAACTTCTACATCCTCAAGCACACAGCCTGTCCAGACATTCCAACACAGACTGAGAGAAATAGCATCAGGCGAGGACTGGACCGACTTTGAATACTGGCTGCGGATATCCAACGACTTCTACACACCGCTCCTCTCCAGAGGCCCGAACATCAAAGTTCCTTGCCTTCCATGACCGTCCTTGTTGGTGAGGAAGGTGTACAAGTCATTGTGCAGACTGGTTTCATCAATGAAATCAATAGGCCAACACGCATTTGGGACCAGCAACATTTTATTTATGCTATTCTTTGAGAGAGATACATTGCTATGATTATAACTCTCTCACAATTGATAGACCAGAGTACTTCATTGATAAAGAAGCTGTTGAGAAATGTGCGTTGTATGTTCGTCCTGCATTTAGAGATAGCTATAGATACGACAGCTATTTCTGTCAGTTCAGAGACAATTTTTACCTCGAATAACGGCTATAATACGCTACTCGGATAATTATCTTCTCGATGTGATATGGAAGCATGGCTGCTGCTTCTCATGCTTGACATAGATATTGCCAGCATTGCGTTGGTCAAGCAGCACTTCGCCCAGAACCTTCTTCAAATCTTCTGATGCCATGGTCTTGCCAATGGAAAGCGGCTCAAACTGCGAGTAGGAAATGTCAAAGGTGGTTCCGTAACAGTGGCAGGAATTGGCGACTGCTACGCCATTCTTCTGAGTTAAATCACCGGCTTGCGAGGTTGTGCGAAGAAGGGATGTCACAAGGATTCTATAGCTCGGAAGCCCTTTTGCCTTCAATGAGTCGCGGAAGGAAGTTCCAATCAGCTCCAGTGATTTTTGTGCATTCGGCCTTAGATATGGTTCAGAATCCCTCATTTTGGCAAGGGTATATGCTCGGCAGTTCTTGACTCTTACAAGCTGGTCAGCCAGATTGTCAAGGTCTTCATGCGTTGAAGGGAGACTGCTCACTCCGACCGCTTTGGCTGCTTTCATTTGGCGGTCCTGCAAATCACAGAAGGTGCTACTGTAATCGACTGATTTGGCCGGGTATTCTATCTTAACTGAAGGAACAACTTTCGCAATCCTGTAGTGTACTGCATAAGGATGAGTGTTCAAGGCATAGCAAAAGATCACGCCTACGGCGAGAACTGCGATGGTAGTCGCCACCATAGTGTATGATGATGCTTTCTTCATTGTTGGGTTCGGATGCTTACTTAAACAAAGATAGCAAATATATGCGAAACGAACAGGGAGTGATGAGAAAGGAACTGTGTTTACGTTGGTGTTTAAGTAATATATAGCACATCCATACACTCTAAAATTCAGAAATGGGTACTACATCTATCTTATAACCATCTTTTTCAATCGTACGCTTATCATTATTAGTGACAATAACAAGGTTGGTGCATTTTAATTCTCCAGCACATTCTACTATACTATCCACTTCACGCTTCTCTGTTTTTGGATTGCTCATATCATAGCAGACTTGTACTAGGCGTTCTATATGCGCTCCTTTGCGAAGAACGAAATCAACTTCCTTATCGTTTCGTGAACGATAATAGAACATTGTTCTTTCTACATCGTATCCTCGACGTACAAGTTCGATGAACACCTGATTTTCAAGCAAACGCCCTAAATTATCACTCAAAGAAAATGCCTTAGATGCTACAAATCCATTGTCAACCACATACACTTTTCTTGATGCTTTCTTCATCAACTTGAGTTTATTGTTGTAGCGTGATAAATAATAGAAAAGGTAAGGCTCATGCAAGTAATCCATATACTTTTTAGTCGTATTGACACTGGAGAACCCAAGTTCCGTAGTCAAATCATTTGCACTAACCGGATTGCAGAAGTTAGACACAAGATACATGGCCAAATTATTCAAATCAGTCACATTGCGGACATTATGACGTTTGGCCACATCCTTCCATATAATAGAATCAAACAAAGTGTCAAGATAACTACGAGTCAATTGACGTGAAGCTACTACTTCAGGGTAACCTCCATTCCTAAGATAATCATCTGTCAATACGAATGAATTCGTTATATCTTCTGGCTTCAGCATGTGAAGATCCAGTTTATTCCAGTCGAAAAACTCCTCAAGACTAAATGGCAACATTTCCACTTGAAGATATTTTCCTGTCAAGACTGTAGCCAT
>JAQXZK010000006.1 GCA_029227175.1 Bacteroidales bacterium
AGAGCATCAATCGGAACCCAAATCGTATGGTTCCGAAGATATAGAGTCCGGTCAAAAACCATGAGAGGGAGCTCGCGAGAGACCAGTTCCGCTAAATCACTTAGACCTAGGTATTGATCCTGGCCCTCAGCTGCCCGTGCAGCACCAGCAAGAAGGTCAGCTTTCGACTTGGTTGATGCTTTTTGGAGGAAATAGTCTGGGCAACTTCCTTTTGTCCCCGGCTCACACTGAACTCTGTGATTGTCAGCGGATTCCCTGAGGCAGCAAAGACCTTCGGGTAAATTCGTAGCTTCTTTTACTTCGAGAGAGAAGATTTCCATTGAGTCAATAGATTGCTTTCCGGAAACAACCTCGGGAGAAACGCTTTCATATGTTAAAGAATCTTCATCTCCTGGATCAGGCTGTAGTGATTTATTATTCATGCCATTGCCAGAGAAACTCATCATGAACTCACCCATAGATAGAACTCCGCAGGAATCGTCCGTTGATGAAAGTCGTGATAGTGATTCTGGTAAATCTTCAGCTTTAGGAAGAGTTGTAAATAGAGCGGATATTTGCTCTTCGCGATTATCATTAACTTCAGTTTCGACCGACGTTTCAGAATCGCAGGCGTGATTATCCGAAGAGGGCAGGTCTTCAGATAAAGAGGCTAATAAATCTTCTGGCATGACATCCACAAGAGATAGGGTGGAAGAGAGGCTATCCCGATGTAATAGCACGGAACACAAGTCGTGTTCCGTGCTACTGGGGATTTCATGGTTCAGATAAATCTGTCTTTCAGACATGGATGCTCACCACCTTTGCCCTGACAAGCTTGATGAAATCATCATCAGAGCTGCCGACTAGACCCGAAAATGATTGATCTCCCGTATGACATGCCATGGCATAAGCGAAGGGTCGACCACTCGGGGATTGAAGAAGGAAATGTGCCTCAAATTCAGAGTTGGTGTCCAAAGAGGTTGCCAATTCATTTTCTTTCGTGCCGCCCGCATGGAGGGCGAAACGGAGAGGGTTCGTTTCCTTCTGCTCACCGCGGCAGTCAAATAGTAAATAAGAGAGGGAGACCATTGCATCTTCATCATCTGCTTTGCTAATATCGGTACCAGCTACTGCACATTCTGAATGATTCCAGGATAGAAAGATGCTTCGCCCCGAATTGCAATCAGTAAAACGGAAAGCGCGGGCGATAACTTGATAGCCCTGTCCTCTGACAGAGAAATCTTCAGATCCGTCCGAAAAATGGCGCCAAAGGAAGGAACCGCTCATCTGCTTCCTGCAGTTATCGATTAACTCATTTCTTAAGCTAATCTTGCGTTCAACACTTGTAAATTCCATAGTAATTACCTCCTATAATTAGTGGTGCCCTACATAAGTAAGGTGCACTTTGCTGCCCGATACTTCGTGGCTATGACTAACAGCATAGGAGCTATCGGGCATATTACAGATTAAAGTAATATTTAGATGTCAATGTACACGCTCTTTGTAGGAGCAATTGGATCTTATCAGATATTCGCTCCCCCTGCAGAAGGGTAAATTATTATGTCTGCTTAGCCCGGTATATTTTTTTGAAATTTTGCTACAACTGGGAATGTGAATTGGCGATTATTGGACGTTTTCAACATGCTTTTTTCAATTATTTGTCTATATCTGCCAAAAAACAACGTAAATATTTTTGAAATTTATGGTGGTCCAAAAATTTTGTGGTAATGGGGCGATTATTATGGAATTCAATAAAAATTTACAACTGATTGAAGATGCTAAGTCTGCAATTGCATCTAGATTGCTGAATTGGGGACGGAATATTACCACTGATGGGGACCTGGTTACAGATGAAAATGGGTGGCTCCCAAAAGAAGTTTCCCAAAGCACACGGTATTTGGTTGAACGGTTTTACTTCTATTATGGGAAAAAGAGAATTAAGGATATGGGACTCTTGGGCTGGGAATGTGGTCTTGGACAGATTTTGGATATACGAGATCAGCGTATTGCGGCTATTTTGCCATACTTGTTGACGGCCTACATGTATAATTTTCGAAGTTGCAAATATCTGACGGGCTTTCTAACGGGAAAAAACTTCCCTCCAAAATGGACGATGAAATTAGAGAATGATTTCTTTTTTGGTATTTGCATGGACGAGGAATATGTGAAAAGAGTCAAAGACTCTGAATTTGAAGATGTCCCTGCCATTTGGGGGATTGGAAAGTGCTTTACCGGATCGCTACCGGATGATGTCCGGAAGAGACAGCAGATGATTGATAGCATTGCACAACTTTTTGCTTTTCCAGAGACGGAAATCATAAATTTGTCAGACCAATTTGCACCAGTTGCTTATGTCGTGCCGATAAAGGATGTCCCAGTTTTTGAGAAAAAAGTTAAAGTGAAAAAAAGGTTTGTGTGGGATGAAGGTACTCCTCAAATAATCGAACGCCAGGTGTATATCGAACCAAATGGGAGAACACCTGTGGAATACAAGCGAGATACATATGAATTAATCTTT
>JAQXZK010000007.1 GCA_029227175.1 Bacteroidales bacterium
GAGAAGCCCGAATCGTAGACCCATTTCAGAAAAAATTATTTAAGAAAAAGGAAAAAGCCCTCTCCGAAATTGATCGGAAAGGGCTGTCGCCTATGATGTGGTATTGTCTTAACAAGCAACGAATCTGTGAGCACAGATTCATGTGCATGTCAGCGACGCCGTCTTGACAAGCACTGAACTTTGTCCCCAAAGTTCACTTGTCAGGGAATCCCCTGAGACCCTGCAGGCTAATTTAGAGTGAAACAGTAACATCGATACTGGCAATTTCTCGATAAATTCTTTCCTTATAAAAAAAGAACAAGTTCCAAAATCTATTCTTGTTTTCCAAATACTCATCTTTTGCGGTTCCAAAAATATCACGAACAGTATACGCTAATGCCCAATCAGCGATTTGAGTTACCATCTTAATATGGGTCATATCTATTTTGTGTATTATTTTAGAATAATTCTCTGAAAACCAGATGTTTTCATCCCACTGTCTATTTGCCCTAAACGCTTCAAATGATTTTTCAAAGCACTTTCTATATATACTGCAAATGTTATCTGCAAGCTGAATCAGTTCATGTTCCTTACTGTCAGCGAAATTTATATCTATGCTTTTGTCAGCAAATGCTTGATTATACTCGGCCTCATATCCGATTAACCGATCATGATAGATTTCAATTTCACTGACGTTGATTCCGTGCTGATGCTTTAAGCATAGCAATAGTTCCCCTAAAGCTGTCATGTTAACATAGTTCACAGTGTTTTTACAAGAATATGCTTCATATACCAAAGGAAAATCATCATAAAACAAATCTTGAAGCATTTTAGTTGCGAACAGTATATAAGGATTGTTTGAGTTTCTATCTAATTTTTCATATGGGAAAGAACAAATATATTCCAAAAAGGCCTTTTGGGACTCTTCTGTATTATGAGCTACTGCTTCACAATAGTGCAAGAATAGTTCGTCTTTTTCGCAAGATATGGCACTTACATACTTATAGAACAGTAATGGTTCTTTTTCTTGAAAAGGTCTTCCAAGTATATAAACAGAAACAAGCGTGGATAGATAAAAGATTTTATCATAATTGCAAATGTAGAAATGTTTGTCATCTAATATGTTAGTGATAAAGAATTCAAGAGCACGATTGTTCTCTCTCTTCATTAAATCAGAGCCTTTTACTTCCCCTTCAAATCCAAATTGATTTTTGAACGCACAGTATTTTTGCAATAGTTCGTGTTCATCATTTTCATCTTTGACAAACACGCCGCCTAAAACAAAATGGCGTTGCCCGTCATTGTATAGCGACCCATTCTTGTTGGGCATAACACAGCCGGAATATCCGGATTCATCAAAGAACAGTTTCATTAGATGATTCTCCTCAACCAATATTACCCCACAACCAGCTTATTTGTCTTCTTCAAATACTTCGCCGGGATAGGATGATCCAGCTTCCAAGTGATGTTCATCGGTTTTTCGCCGTCGTGCTTTACATAGTTTGCTGTGCCGAGATACGTATAGGCGGCAGCGCTTCCGGAAATACGATCCGACTTGAATTCACGTACAAACAGCAGAACACGGCTGCCTTTTTGGCGATGGTGAATGTATCGCTGACCGGTGGGAGAATCCGCCGCCGTTGTGCTCTGGCTTTGCCAATGGAACAGCTCGCTGTTGATGGAATAATCGTTGTACATTGTGGTCGGTGAGTAGTCCTTATCGGCCTTATTTAAGGTCACAAAGAACACATCAATGTTCTTCTCCGGCAGCCATTTCACGCCCTCACGAACAGTAGACGGCTTCATAAAATCGAGAGCCACAAGCAACTGGTCACGAGTATAGGTGCAATGCAAGTCGAGCGGGCAGTCAAAACCGACATTTACAGGCTTGTCGATGAAGTCAATGTGGTCGTAATTGTATTGCAACAGATCCATTAGTTCGCCAAGAAGGACCGGACTATCCGCCAGCGAGTAAAGATTTTCAATCACCTCATCACTGTTCCAATCGTCTGCCGCTTTCAGCCAAACGGAAACATAGAACATTTGCATCATGCGCTGCTCTACCGGGGAAAGCTTTGAAAAGTCAGTGTTGTTGATGTTAGGAAGAATGTTCAGCAAAAACTTAATGAGGCGACGCGAATCAATAGTGCAAAGACGTGCGAACGCTTTTTGCATTGTTTCTTCCAACGGCTCAACAAAGTCATCGATCACGTCAGCACGTACACAGAGCCGAGAGAACGTATCAAACTTATAGATTTGTCGCGGGTCAATATGATAATAATCTAAGAAGTTCGCCAGTGTGAGCTTCAAACCGGTATCTTCCTCAAAGGATGTAATGCGCATCACCAGACCGGCGCTGTTTCCGTAGGATGCCCGGATATTGTCGAGTATGTATTTGGCCGCCTTTTTCTCAAGCTGAACATAACATCCCTTCGGCAGGGAAATGAAACCGTCCTTGATCTCACGGGTCACACTGCGTGTAGTGTTAGAAAGT
>JAQXZK010000008.1 GCA_029227175.1 Bacteroidales bacterium
ATACCCTGCGCAAGATATACAACACCTTACGTTATGAGTGGCCTGCAGTGGAGGTGGATGCCGCCATAGCTGCTGATGCCGTAAAGCCTATAGAACGCATGCTGCGACTGAGCTAATGCTTACGCTTGATACATATTGTAGAAAAGCCTACCTATCAACATTTTCTTCTTGATAGGTAGGCTTTTCTTTACAATGGCAATTATGCATACTATACTTGTGCTACCGTTGGAAGTGGCATGATACCTCAACAACGATAGAATTGTGTAAAGGCCTTTACACAATAGGTATGGTCGGCAACACTTCCTGTTTCGCGACAACTGTGCATAGCCAAGATGGCGTTACCCATATCCACACCTCTTAGAGGTACCGATGAAGCAAGAATATTCCCTAAGGTACTGCCACCAGCCACATCACTATGGTTCACGAATCGTTGACAGGGTACATCAGCCTTACGACATACTTCTGCAAAGATAGCCGATGATACGGCATCGCTGGCGTATTTCTGTGCGGCATTGATCTTAATGACAGGACCTCCTCCCAAAACAGGATGGTTGGTAGGATCATATTTCTCACTGTAGTTAGGATGCCAGGCATGTGCATTGTCGGCAGATACCATAAAAGCTCGTTCTACAGCTTGCCAATAAGCTTCCTGTGTACCACTCTGGGCAAAGGCTATACGTTGCAGCATGGCAGCGAAGAAAGGACTTCCCGCACCTTGTTTTGTCTGCGATCCTGTTTCCTCATTGTCGAAAATAGCCAACACCTGTGTGGCGTCAGTAAGAGGAGCGGCAAGCAGCGCCTCTAAGCCGGCATAACACATAGAAAGGTCATCAAGTCGACCAGAGGAAATAAACTCATTGTGTACGCCAAAGGTGCATGCCGGGGTAGCATCAGCCAGATAGAGGTCGAAGTCAAGAATATCCTCTTTGGCTATTTGCAGTTCCTCTGTTATCACATTGATCAGCATATTTCCCTTTTCCAGCTCATCATTGATAATGCCCAATATAGGCAGCATATCTTTCTGCTTACTCAGTTTCACACCATCATTTACCTCTCGGTTGAAATGAATGGCCAGGTTACTGATTTGCAGCAAGGGGCGTTTCACATGCAGCAACAATGTTTTGGGCAACAATTCATGTTCACCTCTCACAATCACCCTTCCGGCAAGCGTCAAAGGCCTGTCAAACCATGTCGACATGATAGGCCCTCCATAAACTTCGGTATTCAGTTTTACCAATCCCCCTTCGCAACACATTTCCGCATTAGGTTTAATACGGAATGTAGGAGAGTCGCAATGTGCGCAGATAAGTCTGAAACCTGTTTCAGCCATGGGTTTATTACCTATTTTAAAGGCATAGATAGAAGAGTCGTTCTTTGTTACATACAGTTTGTCTCCTGCCTTCACACAGCCTAATGGCATTTCGGCACTAACACGACGGAATCCATGTTCCTCCAATTCCTTTGCAATGTTGTTTACCGCTAAGAAATTCACAGGCGAGGCATCTAAAAATTGCAATAATCTTTTCATATCTTGTTATACATTTTTTCTGATGAATATATCTTATTCTCCCACATTTTTCAGACGAATAATCGCCTCAAAATTACATTTTTTCTAAGGAATAACCAATATACTTCCACACTTTTTCAGACGAACAACTGCTAAAGATTATTAATCACCGAATTATTCTAATCACTACTCATACTATGATGCAGCTTATTCAATGATGTCATGAAGCGGTAATGGGGATGACAAAGAAATATGAAAAGAGGGTGTAGCTTTTAAGATATGGCTACACCCTCTTTTATTACTATCGTAAGTGGTACATAGCACGAACTATTCAGTGCTACGTCCGATGATACGTATCGGAGTGGATGTAAGGGTATCTTTTTCCGTAGTGTTCATACGTGTGTTATAGCTCCAATCGCTATACCATCCCCAACGGAAATCGTCCCAGTTTGTAGTGGGATAGGATGTTTTGCGCAGGCGGAAATGGAGTTCTTCATCTCTGTCGTTATAAATGACACCAGAGAAATAGTTACCGCTTAGGCTATAGTCGTAAATGTCTAACGTTCCACCATCTTCCACGAAATGGATGCGAATGATGCTGTTGCTCACTGTCCAGCGGATATGGTTGGCATGATAGTCCCAGGGGGCATTGCTGTAGTAGTCTATCCAATAGCCTGTGCCCGAAGCATAACGGCAAGGGTCTTTATCGAAGGCTAATTCAGAATAGGAGGCATCGTAATAGCGTCCGTTCCAATAGCTCGACACATACATCTCGCCTTCCCACTCACCCCAAAGGGTATCGGCAATCATTTCATCCTCATCACAACTGGTAAAGGAAAGGGGCAGCAATGCCATCACCATCATACTGATATAAGAACTGAACTTTTTCATAACGCTGCAAATTAATATTATTGTTTGATACAAAGGTACACCCTTTCCTGCAATGTGCCACAGGAAAATATATATCATGGCATAGGGAAATCCCTAATCCTTCATAGCTTATTCTCTCATCTACCTTATAATCTGAAAAGTCACCCCAAAAAAGTTAGTACTACTTACTTTTCAGAGAGGATATACTTCTCGGACAAGGTAAGTATATCTTCTCCGGTAAGGAAAGTATATCTTCTCTGAAATAGGGGTTTTTCCTGTGAAAAATGGTCTTTCTATATAGAATAATATAGTTTACTATTTGTCTATGTCAATAAGTTTTTCTAACTTAGTAGGCGAATCATGTTCTATAGTATATATAATGAAGTAAACGACGATTGAATATGGAACTCACACCGTCTGTACCGAAATACATATCTCATATCAAGAAGTGTGCTACAGGGGATATTTATTTGTTTCAAAGCAATGAAGAACATAGCATGAATGTAGCAAAACTTGCAAAACAGTTTGCAAGTGAATTTGGTATGGGCAGTTGGGGGTATGTGTTAGGACTATTGCATGACAAGGGGAAAGAACGTAAGTCATTTCAGAACTACATTAGGCACAATAGTGGATTTGCACCCGAGATACAATGTTCGTCAGAGCATAATCATGCCTTTGTGGGCGGATTACTTGCGAAAAGCATATATGGTAAAGGCTCGGAGAGTTTGCTTTGCAATCAGATAATATCACATCATACCGGATTGCATGACTATTGTCAAATTGAAGAAATATTGAAGAAAGACATACCATCAGATATAAACAAGTGCGTGGATAGGATTCCACTTAACCGTCCCTCTTTCTCATTCTCTCAAATAAAGGGCAGCAAAGGAATGACATCGGATGCAAATCATTTGTCGAGAATGTTGTTCTCGTGTCTTGTAGATGCTGATTATCTTGACACTGAATTATTTATGGATGAGAAGTCTGCCCGAAAGCGCATCAATGCTATTTCGTTGCCATCTCTTTTGCCATTATTGGTGACCTACATTGATAACCTTCAGAAGAAGGGCAACGAATCAGAAGTGAATGCAATCAGAAGCCAAATACAGGAAAGGTGCGCAAGCATGTCTAATGTCGAAAAAGGTTTTTATAGTCTGACAGTTCCTACAGGGGGTGGCAAGACTTTATCGTCTCTCGTTTGGGCATTAAGGCATGCTGTACATAATGGCATGAAAAGGATAATTATAGCCATTCCTTATACAAGTATTATTGTGCAGACCGCTTCTATACTGAAACAGATATTCGGCGAGGAAGCCGTATTGGAACATCATAGTAATTTCGACCCGCTGTCTCTCAAAAGCAAGGAAATGCAGCACAAGGCAAAGCTTGCCACTGAGAATTGGGACTATCCGATTGTGGTGACAACGAATGTGCAACTGTTTGAGTCGATGTTCAGCAACAAACCGTCAGACTGCCGCAAGTTGCATAACATTGCCAATAGCGTTATCATACTCGATGAAGTTCAGACGTTGCCCACTGTTTATCTACAACCAATAGTCGATGCCTTGAAGTCTTATCAAAGGATGTTTGGCATATCTGTGTTGTTTACCACTGCGAGCCAACCGGTGCTCAGCGGATTAATAGAGGGATGCAATCCAAAAGCCGCATTTCAGGGCATAGATAATATAACAGAAATAATACCCAAGGAATATGCCCTACACGACAAATTGCGAAGGGTGCGCTTGGAGATAGACAACACTGGCAGTACGTATGATGAAATAGCCGATCGGCTGTCACAGCATGATAAAGTGTTGTGCATCGTGAATACCCGGAATGATGCAAGGGAGTTATTCGAGCGTCTTCCCAAGGAGGGGATGACCATTCACTTGTCAAGAATGATGTGTCCCCGACATGTTTCAAAAGTCATTCAAGAGATTAAGCAAGCACTGTCCGATAATTCAGAAACTGTGATTAGAGTTGTGGCTACCCAACTGATAGAAGCAGGAGTGGATATTGATTTTCCCGTTGTTTACAGACAAGAGGCAGGACTTGACTCCATCCTGCAAGCGGCTGGAAGATGCAATCGTGAGGGCAAGTTGGACATGGCAACTACATACGTGTTCAGCCTTTCTGTGGAGCACAAGCTTTATGGAAGCATAATTGATGCTAACAATGCAAGACTCAATATGATAAATGTCAATGACTGGTTTGCGCCTGAGACGATGACGGAGTATTTCAGGCAACTTTATTGCAGAAAAGAAACTTTTGACAAGAAAGATATCAAGACATTATTGTATAAACCTACAGAAATGTGCTTCGCTGAAGCTGCAAAAGGGTTCAGGCTCATTGAAGAAACAGGAAAGACTGTTTATGTCAATATGGATGACAGCCTT
>JAQXZK010000009.1 GCA_029227175.1 Bacteroidales bacterium
AGGTTGTCTCCTCCTACTTCCGAAAGACAAAGGTACATCCGTTTTTGCAGAAAACAAACAGGATAAGCAAAATATTTATATGACCTGACCCAATTTATTTATTTCAGTACCTGGTGCCGAACGGCTCTTCTAAATGGCACAGTGTCAGGGCATTTGCGGCGAACGACATCCGGACTTTGCCGTCCGACAAGCCTTCAGCGAGAAACGACATTTTTCCCTTGCCGGCCGACAAGACATCAGCGAAGAACAACATCAGCCATTTGCAATGCGACAGGCCTTTCGCGCCAAACGACATTTTTCCTTTGTCAACTATCAGGAGATTTGCGCCAAAAGACATCAAGTCTCTGCCAGCCTGTAAGACTCTGATGTCTTTTGCCGCAAAAGGTCTGTGAGTGCGTTGAAAGTTGTCATCTAAGACCAAATTGTTCATTTAGATTCAGGTCTATTCTTGCCTCTCTCTCCGTGCTGTCTTGCTTTCTGGTTCATCTCGACAGCGTGCGCTATGCCTTCGATGGAGTGGTCGCGGCCTGATACAGAGATAGGTAAAACCGGACCGGAAATCCTGTTGACAGATTTGGGATAAAAGAAAATGCTTTTGGCGGGAAGAAAAAGAAAACGCCTCAAAATCATACGATTAAGAGGCGTTTGTGGTACTCGAAGCGGGACTTGAACCCGCACAGCCGCAATGGCCAAGGGATTTTAAGTCCCTCGTGTCTACCGATTCCACCATTCGAGCAACTTTTTTGGGAGAGAGCGGAAAACGAGACTCGAACTCGCGACCCTAACCTTGGCAAGGTTATGCTCTACCAACTGAGCTATTTCCGCAATTTTTTTGTTCGGTAGACCTCATTACGGAGATTATGGCCGCAAAGGTACGTAGAATTTTGGCATTTTTGCAAGCGTTTTCCTCCTTTTTTTGTGGGCTTGTTGTCGGAGCGACCTGGCTGGAGGCAAGAAAATATTGGGAGTAGCGGTTGTCAGTTGCGCACGATCAGTGTGTTCCCGTTGACAATGACACTGTTGTATTTGCGTAGTACTTCGCTACCTTTTCCATCGTTGCGACATCCGTAATTGCTGAGGTCGAAACTGGCTCCGCAATGCGGACATACGGCAGTGCCCAATCCGTCATCTTTGACCGTAAGGGAAACGTCTGCTTTTGCTTCTACGGGACAGGCAGCATCGTAAGCCAGGTAGGAATTGTCGTTGGAGTAGATGCTTCGTCCGATGATGAGCCCGCCATAGCCGACTCGAAGTCCGTTGATGTTCTTCTGTATGGCGAGAAATTGTCCGGCAATAGTGATTTTATAGTATGGAGACTGGGCCAGGTTGCAAGAGAAGTTGAACGAGACGTGGGGTATGGAGGTCTCGTATGTCTTCCCGCATCCCCAACAGGAAAAGCAGAATACAAGAAGCAGGACTTTATGCCAGTAGTTTTGCTTCTGCATCTTTCATGGCTTTGAAATTGAATCCGTTGATGACCTCTTTCATGAGTGCTTCAATCTTGTCGTTGCACAGATTGCCAATACTGCCTTCGTGGGTGTGGCGGACATTTCCTGAGTGGCTGAACTGACCGGCTTCAATCGTGAGCCCCACTTGCTTGTATGCGTCGCGGAACGGAACACCTTCCAGAACGAGTCTGTTGACTTCCTCTACCGAGAACATCAAGCTGTAGCGTGGATCTTCCAAAATATGCTTGTTGACGCTTATCTTGTGCATGATATAGGTAGTCATTTGAAGGCAGTCTTTCAGTTCCTGGAAGGCTGGGAGGAAGATTTCTTTGATAATTTGCAGGTCGCGGAAGTAGCCGGATGGCAGGTTGTTCATGATCATCATGATTTGCTGGGGCAATGACTGTATCTTATTGCACTTCGCGCGTGTCAGTTCAAATACGTCCGGATTTTTCTTGTGGGGCATGATGCTTGAACCGGTGGTGCAGTCGTCAGGGAGCTTTACAAATCCGAAGTTCTGGCTGCTGAACATGCAGGCATCAAATGCCAGTTTGGAGATGGTACCCGCAATAGAGGCTAAGGCGAAGGCTACATTGCGTTCCATTTTCCCGCGTCCCATTTGTGCATAGACTACGTTATAGTCCATGGAGTCAAATCCCAATAGTTCGGTGGTCATTGTGCGGTTGAGTGGAAATGAAGAGCCATAACCGGCAGCCGAGCCCAGTGGGTTGCGGTTCGTGATACGAAAGGCCGCCTGAAGGAACATCATGTCATCTACAAGACTTTCTGCGTACGCGCCAAACCACAGGCCGAAAGAAGAAGGCATAGCAACCTGGAGATGTGTGTAGCCGGGCATGAGTATATCTTTGTATCGTTCGCTTTGGGAGATAAGCACGTTGAAAAGTTCTTCTACACTGTCAGCAATTTCCATGATTTGCGTACGTGTGAAGAGTTTCAAGTCGACGAGAACCTGGTCGTTCCGTGAGCGACCGCTGTGTATTTTCTTGCCGATGTCGCCCAAACGTCTGGTTAGCATGAGCTCTACTTGAGAATGAACATCCTCGATGCCTTCCTCTATGATGAAATCTCCGCTTTCCGCAGTCTTGTAGATGTCTTTTAATGCTGCGAGGAGTTTGTCCAGTTCGTCATGGGTAAGCAGACCAATGCTTTCAAGCATGGTAATATGGGCCATTGAACCCATGATGTCATGTTTGGCCAGAAAGAGGTCCATTTCGCGGTCTTTGCCTACGGTGAAGCGGTCAATTTCTTTATCTACCTGAACGGTTTTTTCCCAAAGTTTAGTTGCCACGGCTGAAAAAGTATTTGTCGGTTATGAATATTGAATGAGTGAGAGCATCTCTGCTGCTTTGTTTACTCCCTCTTGTGCAGGCTTTTGAATCATCGCCTTCATGAACGTGTTGACTTCCAGGCCTAATGTCACGCGAAGTTTACTGGTCTTTTCGCCGGTAGGCAGAATCTGAATCCATAGATTAACGGGCAGCGGAGCACCTTGTGCTTCGAACTTGATGAGTTTCTCCGGTTCTCGCTCTACGATTTGCATGGTTACTTTGCCGATGGGCTCTACTTCAATGGAGATACTATCCTCATTGTAGGAAATGTTTTTCACTTTGTCTTCCGGGATGACTGAGCGCACGCGTTCTATGTTCGAGGGGTTGGAGAGCATGGTATACACGGCCGATTGGCTTGCGTCGATGGTCTTGACATCGCTTTCGAATTTTGTCATGATTATATGTAGGGGGAAGGTGAAGAAAATAATCCATTCGGTAGAAGATGTTTACACGTGTCTTCTGCCGAATGTTTGTGAAACTGTCTCAAAAGTATTGAAAATACCTCTTTTTTATTTTGCGTCCCAGTGAGCGGGGTCTTTGCGCCATTCGTTGAGGGTAGGTATGTCTTCCTGATCAACATAGCCGATGTTCACTGCCACCTTGAGCACTGCTTCGTAATTGGTAAGGGTGAGGAGTTTTACGTTAGCCTCTTTGAATGCTTGTTCTGCAACCGGGAATCCGTAGGTATAAGATGCAACCATGCCGATTACTTCACAACCATCGCGACGGATAGCTTCTACTGCCTTCAATGAACTGCCACCGGTAGAGATAAGGTCTTCAATGACTACGACCTTCATGTTCGGACGCAAATCGCCTTCAATTAGATTTTCCAAACCATGGTCTTTGGGTTTTGAACGCACGTATACAAACGGGAGGTTCAGCAGGTCGGCAACCAATGCTCCTTGGGGAATTGCACCGGTAGCTACTCCGGCGATGGCGTCTACTTCCGGAAAGTTCTCAAGGACGAGACGGGCAATTTCGCATTTCACGAAGTTACGCAAAGCGGGATAGGAGAGAGTCTTACGGTTGTCACAATAAAAAGGAGATTTCCAGCCTGATGCCCATGTGAAGGGATTCTTTGGTTGTAACTTGATGGCTTTAATCTTAAGCAGTTTCTCTGCGAAAAGGCTTTCTAATGCATTCATGTCTGATATAATGTTATGTTTCTCTATGCAAATGTACTCAATTCGTTGCAGTGTGAACGAATAAAAAAGATTGTTTTTTTAATCGTCCTCGCTTTTTCCCATATTGGGCAGTTCGAGAAGCTCGATGCAGGCGTTGATGAATCGCATCTCAAATCCCCGGCTTTGGGCAAACCGTATCAATTTAGCCTTCATCTCAATGGCGTCCTGTGTATGCAGACTGCGGCACTTGCTCTTCAAGAGTCCTTTCAGCATGTCTGTATAGGCCTCTTCGTCTATGTTGGACAGAAGGCTGCGGTATTTCTCGGTCGGAATTTTCTTTACTTGAAGTGCTTGACCTATTTTGATGCGTCCCCATTTGTCGAAACGAAGTTTATCATTGATGAAGGCCCGGCAGAATCTCTCTTCGTTGAGAAAATCTTCCTGTTCGAGCCGAGTTATGACATGGTCAATGTCATGTCGGTCCATGCCCCATCTCTTCATTTTTTCATTTACTTCAGAACGGCAGTGCTCTCCGGAAGAACAAAGCGAACTAAGTTTTTTATATGCTTCTTCTTTTGTCATGTTTTTTGTAAATAATATTGGCTTGAGATATATCTGTCTTTACCTGATAGGTCTTTGTGCAGCAGTATGTTGCAGAATCCTTTTTCTTCCAACAGTCGGCAGGTTTCTTCGCCGTAGGCCTGGTTGATTTCTACATACAGCCGTCCTCCTTCCCGGAGTCTTCGGCAGGCAATGTCGGCAATGTGGTCATAGAATAGAAGAGGATGCTCCTGAGGAACGAACAGGGCTTTGTGGGGCTCCCATTTTAGGACATTTTCCTCCATCTCCTTTTGCTCAATAGGGGTGATGTAGGGCGGATTGCTCACGATGATGTCCAAAGAAGAAGGAGCCTGCGGAAGTTCATCGGACAGGCAATCAACTTTGTCAAGGGTGATGTAGGCATGCAGATTCTCGGCATTGCAGGAGGCTATTTCAAGTGCTTCCGAAGAAATGTCCCAGGCATAGACCGAGGAATTTTTGAGCGAAAGTTTCAGAGAGATGGCAATGCATCCGCTGCCAGTTCCGATGTCCAGCACCTGCAGTTCTTCATGTGGCTCGTTGTGGATGATATAGTCGACTAATTCTGCGGTTTCGGGACGCGGAATCAGTACGGCCGGCGTGACCTTGAACTGTCGCCCGAGGAACGGAGCCTCCCCTTGAATGTATTGCAGGGGTTCTTGATTCTTGAGCCGTTTCAGCACAGAGTCCAGAGTCGCTCGCTGTTCGTTGGTCAAATCAAGGCTGTTGCGCATGAAATAATCTCTGGTCGACACCCCGAGTATCTCGCAGCAGATGACGCGAGAAATAGCTGAAATCTCTGAAGGTGGCAGGTAAGGTTGCAGAGATTCTCGAATATGTCTGATGAGCTGAACCATCTAAAAAAGGGATATCCGTGTGCTTTTTGGAAAGTAAAAAGATTTCAACAGAAGGAAATCGAACTTTTTTTCTGCTTGCAAAAGTAGTTATTTTTGTAAAGGATACAATTTTTTAGAAGACCGATTTGGATTTACTTTACCATTCTTGTAATTTAGGCCTGAAAATGCTGCACGTTGTTTGCTGTTTTACAAGTTTTATGTTTGCCTTTGTAGCAGAATTGTAAAAAAAACTTTGTCAGCAACCATTTTTCCCAGGAGTAAATTAACCATATTCTTGGAATGGAATACGCATGGAGCGGTGCTGTATCAATGTTATGTTGGTTTGATGCGACGGAAGTACTGAAATGATTGGACTCACGTAAGGCATCTATGGAACGGAATTCATAAATGCATTGAATTTCGAAACATTATGCGTAAATAGGGGTTAAATCCCATCGTAAAGTCTAAAAAAACATATAAAACTTGGAGGGAATGGTCTTTATAGCGAAAAATGTTGCTATTTTTGCAACTTGTTAAAATAACGCAGAAATCTACGTAATGAGAAATAAGATACTTTTAGCCATCTCGGCTTTCATCTTCACGTGTATCGGTATGACCTCTTGCCTTTCAAGTGAAGAGCCTGTTTATAAAACTGACGCCCGCATTTTAGGATTTGGCTTGGATTCGGTTTTCGGAAAGTATTATAAGTTTGAGATAGACCACCTTTTGCATTTGATTTACAATCGTGATTCTATGCCGGTATCGTCTGATACTGTATTGGATAGCATCCTCGTTGATACCTTTTCGGTTCTGAACTATGCGTTAGTCGGGCCAAAGGATTCCCTTTTTGATGCAGAGGTAAGGCATGATTTGCGCGGTGCGATAAACAGGTCGGGAGAGTCGGGAATCAGTTTCAAGGTGACGGCTCCTGATGCAGTGTCTACTACTACGTATTATCTGGAAATTCGTGTTCACAAGCAGGAACCAGACTCTGTAGTCTGGCGACAAAAGGAGACATTCTCTGCTATACCTTCAACCGGAAATATCAAGGCAGTGACAGTGGGTGAAAACCTCTGGGTGCTGACATCTCCGGGGAAAGCATACCGTACGTCCGTTGAAACCGGTGCATTCGGATGGACGGAAGTGAACATATCCGGTCTTCCGGCAGATGCGGATGTGACGTCAGCTACGGTTTTCCAAAATAAACTTTATGTGATTTCTGCCGACGGTGACTTGTATGAGTCTGCCGATGGTTCTTCATGGAATAAACATGCGGCTTTGAGCGGGGGACTTGTGACGTTACTTGGCACTGTGGCCGCGAACAAGGAATACAATACACTGGAGACATTCTGTGCTGTCCGTGAGTTGGACGGCAAGCGCTATTTCTGTGCCACCTCAGACATGAATCTGTGGACAATAGGTGCTGTCGTGCCCGAGAATTTCCCCAGTAGAAATATCGTGGCCGTACACCATGCCTCTTCTACCGGATTGAGCAAGACTGTTATTGTCGGGATGCCTCATACGTCAAAGGAGGCGACAGTACCTTGGTTTACCATGGATGGAACGGATTGGGCTAACATGAACGCATTGCAAAATGGGTGTCCGGCCCTGGATAATCCGTTCATCGCCTTCTTCAATAACAAATTCTACATGTACGGTGGTTCTCTTGAGAATGTATACGAATCATTATCGGGAATCGGCTGGTACAAAATAGAAAAGAAGTTCACCCTTCCTACAGAATTCAAAAATCGTACATCATATACAATTGCTGAAGACAAATACCACGCCATGTGGGTGATTTTCGGCGGCAACGGGTCTGAAAATGAAGTATGGCGTGGCCGAATGAATGTCACAGCCTTCGAAATTCAGCGGTGATGAGCGTTAGGAGAATGATAGGATGACAAGGTAATCTTTATGAAGCGCCTGTTACTAATCTTACTGGGAACTATGTTCTTCATAGGAGGAGTTAGGGCGCAGGATGAAGTTTACACTTGGGAGTGGGGATTGGCACTTGGATGTGACTTTTACATGGGTGATGCCAATGTAAGTCGGCTTTACAAGAACACTCATTTGGCGGGAGCATTGATGGCTCGTTATTTGATAAATCCTCACATGGCCGTAAAGGGAAGTCTCGGAGTAGGAAAAATCTCCGGTGACGGACAAGATTTAGACTATGTGTTTCCTCAAGGGACACAGACCGCTTTTAAAAGAACGGTTTATGACTTGAGTGCACAGTTTGAATATAACTTTTGGGAATATAGGATAGGACAGACTTTCCGCAATGAGAAGCGATGGACACCTTATATCACCGGTGGATTAGGGTTGACATACGCTCCGAAACCTCTTCGGAATGTGGTGACAGTGAATATTCCTTTGGGCTTGGGAGTGAAGTATAAAATAGCTCCTCGTATGAATGTAGGTCTTGAGTGGACCGTGCATTTTAGCCTGAGTGATTGTTTGGATGTGACCTCTGAAATGGGAAATGGACTGGATAATCCTTTTCAGATATCCGGTAAGGGCATGAAGAACAAAGATTCCTACGTGATGACCATGTTATTCTTGACTTACGATATCTTCCCGAAATGTAAAAATTGTAATAACTGAAAGATGACTTATAGAGAGCAATTAGACATGAACCGGATTCCCGCCCATATTGCGATTATCATGGACGGAAATGGTCGTTGGGCCAAACAGTATGGGCATATCCGTAGCTATGGCCATCAAGCTGGTGCAGAAACTGTGCACACGATAGCAGAAGAAGCTTCTAAACTGGGAGTGCGCTATTTGACCCTCTATACCTTCTCGACTGAGAACTGGAATCGTCCGGAAACAGAAGTAAATGCGCTGATGGATTTGCTCTTTGATTCGATTGAAGAGCAGACGTTCATGAAAAACAATATCAGTTTCCGAATCATTGGCGATACAAAGAAGTTGCCGGTCAAGGTGTACGACCGTCTGAGTGCTTGCGTGGAAAACACGTCCAAGAATACCGGTATGTGTCTGGTGCTGGCGTTGAGTTATTCTTCTCGCTGGGAAATAACGGAGGCAACACGAAAAATTGCCAAACTGGTAAAGGACGGAAGTCTGAATCTGGAAGACATTGGACCCGAGTTAATCTCGGAGAATCTCTCGACAAATTTCATGCCGGATCCGGATTTGCTGATTCGTACGGGTGGAGAAGTTCGTCTGAGCAACTATCTCTTGTGGCAGTGTGCTTACACGGAATTGTATTTCTGCGATACATTCTGGCCGGACTTCAAAGGCGAAGAACTATGCAAGGCAATCTATGTCTACCAGCACAGGGAGCGTCGCTTTGGCAAGACCAGTGAGCAAGTAAAGAAGTAAAGTGGAATAGTAATATATAATATATAAGGTATACATAATGCATTTTCGTTATCTCTCTATACTAATTGCAATCCTTTGGCTTGTAGGAACGGCTCCAAATGTGTCAGCTCAAGAAATAGCAGGTGAGGAGAAACCTGTCGTACTCTATTCGGGCACTCCCAAAAAGTACGAGATTGCCGACATCTCCATAGAAGGTGCAGAAAATTACGAAGACTATGTTATCATTGGTCTTTCCGGCTTGTCCAAAGGGCAGGTTGTCTCTGTTCCTGGTGATGAAATTACACAAGCCTGTCGCCGATACTGGCGGCACGGCCTCTTTTCTGATGTCAACATTACGGCAGAAAAGATAGAGGGGAATAAAATCTGGATAACCATTCACCTGAAGATGCGTCCGCGTGCCTCTGAAATCCGTTACAATGGAGTGAAGAAGAGTGAACGTGAGGATTTGGAAACAAAACTGGGTATGATTAAGGGCGGTCAGGTGACACCGAATATCTTGGACCGTGCCAAAATCCTGGCTAAACGTTATTTTGACGATAAGGGATTCAAGAATGCAGAAGTTACTATCCTTCAGCGTGATGACCCTAAGAACAAGGATCAGGTCATCATCGATGTGAATATCGACAAGAAGGAAAAAGTAAAGGTACACAAGATTGTTATTGACGGCAATATGGCTCTTTCAGACAAGAAGTTCAAGAAGACCATGAAGAAAACGAACGAGAAAGGTAAGTTGCAGAACCTGTTCAAGGCAAAGAAATTTGTGCCGGACAGATACGAGGAAGACAAAGAAAACGTCATTGCAAAGTACAACGAATTGGGTTATCGTGATGCAACCATTTTGCTGGATAGTGTAAGCCGGCATGACGAGAAAACTGTCGATATATATCTGAAGGTGGAAGAAGGACAGAAATACTACCTTCGCAATGTCACTTGGGTGGGTAATACCCTTTATCCGAGTGAACAACTTGACTACCTGTTGCGCATGAAGAAAGGCGATGTGTACAACCAGAAGTTGCTGGAGGAACGTTTGAGCGGCGATGATGATGCTGTAGGTAATCTTTATTATAACAATGGTTACCTTTTCTACAGCCTTGACCCAGTCGAGGTAAACATAGTCGGTGACTCTATTGACTTGGAAATGCGCATATATGAAGGTCGTCAGGCTACTATTAACAAGATTACGATAAATGGGAACACTCGCTTGTATGACAATGTAGTACGCCGCGAGTTGCGTACTCGTCCGGGCGAATTGTTCAGCCGCGAAGACTTGATGCGTTCTTTGCGTGAGATTCAGCAGATGGGACATTTCAATCCTGAAAACATCACACCTGATATCAAGCCGCGTCCGGAAGATGGTACTGTTGATATAGACTACAACCTCGAGTCAAAGGCAAATGACCAGGTGGAATTTTCTGCCGGTTGGGGTCAGACCGGTATTATCGGAAAATTAAGTTTGAAATTTACCAACTTCTCTTTGGCAAATCTGTTGCACCCAGGTCAGAACTATCGTGGAATCCTTCCTCAGGGTGATGGTGAAACTCTGACGGTCAGCGGTCAGACCAACGCAAAGTATTACCAGAGTTACAGTCTGTCTTACTACAACCCCTGGTTTGGTGGCAAGCGTCCAAATGCCTTCTCTATTTCCGGATTCTATTCCCGACAGACCGATATCAGTAGCACCTATTACAATTCGGCCTACTACAACAATTACTATAACAGTTATTATAGTGGTCTGTATGGCTATGGTATGTATAACTATGGCAATTACTCAAGTTATGAGAACTACTATGACCCGGATAAGTCCGTGCAGATTTATGGTCTCTCTGTGATGTTCGGTAAGCGTTTGAGATGGCCGGATGACTATTTCCAGTTCTCGGCAGAACTCTCCTATACACGTTATGTCCTCAGCGACTGGCAGTACTTCCTCATTGCCAACGGTAAGTGTAACAATCTGGCACTTAATTTCACGTTGAGTCGAAACTCTTCGGACAACCCAATCTACCCACGTCAGGGTTCAGAGTTCTCTGTCTCTTGTAGTATTACTCCTCCTTATTCTTTGTTTGACGGTAAGGATTATTCGAAGTTGAATGTGTCGGATAAAGAGGACGCGAAGGAAATGTATCGTTGGATAGAATACCATAAATGGAAGTTTAAGTCAAAAATATATATCCCATTGCTGGACCCAATTACTGTGAAAAAGACTCCTGTCCTTATGGCGCGCTTTGAGTTTGGTTTGCTTGGTCACTTCAACAAATACAAGAAGTCTCCGTTCGAGACCTTCGAAGTCGGTGGCGATGGTATGTCTACTTATTCAACTTATGCAACAGAAATTATTGCTCTTCGTGGATATGAAAACGGTTCGCTTACGCCTTCAGGATACGGTGGTTATGCTTATAGCCGTATGGGTTTGGAATTGCGCTATCCGTTGATGCTTGAGACCAGTACCAGCATTTATGCCATGGCTTTTGTTGAGGGTGGTAATGCGTGGTCTGAGATTTCACAGTTCAATCCTTTCGACATGAAGCGTTCTGCAGGTGTTGGTGTGCGTATCTTCCTTCCGATGGTAGGTATGATGGGTATTGACTGGGCTTACGGTTTCGATAAAGTTCGCGGCTCAAGTTCTTATGGTGGAAGCCAGTTCCATTTCATCCTTGGACAGGAATTCTAATTATTAACCAAGCTCAAAATGTGAAAACGATGAAAAAATACATTTTATTTTTGATGTTGCTCATGGCATGGTGCCTGGGTGCACAAGCACAGCGTTATGCGTTAATAGATATGGAATATATCTTAGGAAATATTCCTGCATACGAGCGTGCGAACAACCAACTTAGTCAGGATTCAAAAACTTGGCAGGCTGCAGTAGATAAGGTGACAGAGGAGGCTAAGAAACTCTACAAGGCTTATCAGAGTCATGTGTCTACCTTGAATGAGCCACAGCGTGCAGCAGAAGAAGAGAAGATTGTTGCCAAGGAAAAAGAGGCAGCAGAATTGCGTCGTCAGTACTTTGGTCCGGAGGGAGAATTCTACAAGAAGCGTGAAAGCCTGTTGAGCCCTATCAACGACGAAATCTATGAGGCTGTCAAAGAGATTGCCAATCAACGTGGATATGTAATGGTCATTGACAGAGCTTCGGCACAGAGTATTATCTATGCTTCTCCCACGATTGATATTAGTAATGAAGTACTCAATAAATTAGGATATTCGAATTAAATGCGTAAATTTGCACGTCTTCAGCAAGAAATAAATTACAAACTATAAAAACAGACAAAACTATGCTTAAAAAAATCGCATTTGTAGCTATGATGCTTGTCCTACCGCTTGGGGTAATGGCACAGGCTAAATTTGGCCACTTGAATTCACAGGAAGTAATCACTGCAATGCCAGAATACACAAAGGCCAACAGTGATCTTGAAGCTCTTGCCAAAACCTATCAGGAGGAAATGCAGCGCACACAGGCTGAATTCAACAAAAAGTACGAGGAATATGTTCAGCAGGCAGATTCTTTGCCAAAGAATATTGCAGAGCGTCGCCAGAAGGAATTGGAAGAGATGGCACAGCGCCAGCAGCAATTCCAGCAGGATGCACAGCAGTCTTTGCAGAAGGCACAGCAGGAGGCTTTCCAGCCTATTCTCAAGAAACTTAATGATGCCATAGATGCAGTTGGTAAGGCTGATGGTTTCCTTTACATCTTTGATTTGGCAAACACTCCGATTGCTTTCGTTGGTACAGCCAGCGTAGATGTAACAGCAAAGGTTAAGACACAGTTAGGCATTAAGTAATACAGCCTTTACAAGGATTTACAACGCGAATTGTGCGGATAAGCGATTTACTCGCAACAAATCTGCAGATTCGCGTTTTTATTTTCTATCTCCAACACACTTATTCATGTCACTTTCTTTCTCTCCGGGTCCTATCGGGGTCTTCGATTCCGGTTATGGTGGATTGACTATTCTCAGTCAGATTCGCAAGCGTCTGCCTCAGTATGATTATTTGTATTTGGGCGACAATGCGCGTGCTCCTTATGGTTCGCGTTCTTTTGAGGTGGTGTATGAATTTACCTTGCAGGCCGTCCGAAAGTTGTTTGAGATGGGTTGTCAGCTTGTCGTCTTGGGCTGCAATACCGCTTCTGCAAAAGCTCTTAGGACCATACAACAACGTGATCTTCCTTTCTTGGATGTCAATCGTCGTGTTTTGGGTGTTATTCGTCCCACTGTTGAATCGGTCGGTATGCTGACTAAAACCAGGCATATAGGAATCTTGGCTACAGAGGGAACCATTAAGAGTGAGTCATATCCCATGGAGATAAAGAAACTGTTTCCTGATGTTGTCGTGACGGGGCAGGCTTGTCCGATGTGGGTTCCGCTTGTCGAGAATCATGAATATGATGAGCCGGGAGCCGATTATTTCGTTCGGAAGTCAATCAACAAACTGTTGAGTCTCGACTCCTCCATTGACACCGTTATCTTGGGGTGTACGCATTTTCCGTTACTTCTTCCCAAGATTAGGCAGTTCCTTCCTGCTCATATTACAATCCTTCCGCAGGGCGAACTGGTTGCTGCAAGCCTGGAGAATTATCTCTTCCGTCATCCCGATATGGATGCACGTTGTACCAAGGGAGGAACTTGCCGTTATTACACAACGGAGTCTACCAGTAAGTTTTCTGATTCAGCATCCATCTTCATGAATCAGCCGCTTCAAGCTTCGCATATTGAACTATAACACCATTGTGCATTTATGCATGTCACAGCATCACTTTATAGAAAAGAATTATGGCAACATATAAGTTTACTTACGGAGTTTTCAAGAATGACACCCTGCGTTATGAGAAAGAGGTTGCAATCAATCTGACAGAGGAAGATATAGCAGAGATGGAACAGTGTGTCGTTGAGCATAATTATTCGTGTGAATTCTCTGCTATTCCTACCAGGATCTACGACCAATGTACTCGCATCGCTGTCGACCATGCGTTTACCTCTGTAACCATACGTGATAATGACGACTATATGATTTCTATTGGCGATATTATTCCTGAAAGTTTTCTCGATGCGTTGACACCTGAGACCCAGCAGCATGTGTACGACAATATACCAGCTGATTATCTGCTGGAGGAATAAAATAATCGGCCATTTAGATTTGGGCTATCGTGGCGATCTATGTTTGTGGTAGATGTTGTATTATTGTGAAAAACAAGGTTAACCAAAAGGGCTGACATTTCTTGAGATGTGTCAGCCCTTTGATTATCTGTCACTAAAGTTTTACCGGACAGCAATAGGGAAATGGAAACCTAACTTACGTTAATCCATACGCCTTTCCTCACGGACTTTCTACTATTCCGTTTCCGGCTTAGGCAGAGGTTCTACTCATGCTTATCCCAGCGCATGGATAGCGCGATTAATGCGAGCAAGTGTTTCTTCTTTGCCAAGGAAAGCGGAGAGTTCGTGCATATCCGGTCCTTGTCCGGTACCTACCAGGCAGACGCGCCATGCGTTCCATGGTTTGACGCCACTTTCTGCAACCCAGGCATCCACTGCTGCACGCTGGCTTTCAATAGAGAAGTCTTCCAAGCCTTCAAGTATAGAAGCCAGTTGTTTCATCTCTGCGGCTGTTGTTTCTTTCCAGTTTTTGCGTACAAACTTGTCTTCGAGGCTGTAGGTCTGCGGAGCGATGAAGAAGAAGTTGCATAATGGCCACAGGTCAGACACGAAGCTTACAGGGCGTTTCTTTTTATTGCCTTCAGCATCGGTGTATTCAACTACTTTCTGTTTCATCATGGCCACAACTTGTGCTTCTTTCTCAGGTGTGGAGGTGATGCCTTGTGCACGAAGCAACGCATCGAAAGAGGGTACCCACGCCTTGTCATCCTGCGCGAGCAGATATTCATGGTTGAACCAGATGCCTTTTTGGTAGTCAAACTTCGCTCCCGATTTACTGCATCGACTAAGGTCAAAATACCGGATGAGTTCGTCCATGGACAGGATTTCCTGATCGTTGCCCGGGTTCCATCCCAGCAGAGCCAGGAAATTGATTACAGCCTGCGGCAGGTAACCCTTCTCGCGGTAGCCCGAAGATACCTCGCCGCTTTTAGGGTCGTGCCATTCCAGTGGAAATACAGGGAATCCCAGCTTGTCTCCGTCTCGCTTGCTCAGTTTACCATTGCCTACTGGCTTAAGGAGTAGGGGAAGGTGTGCAAATTGAGGCATGGTACTTTCCCATCCAAACGCTCTGTAAAGGAGGACGTGGAGTGGTGCTGATGGCAACCATTCCTCTCCGCGGATGACATGAGAGACTTCCATGAGGTGGTCGTCCACGATATTGGCTAGGTGATAGGTCGGAAGTTGGTCCACACTTTTGTAGAGCACCTTGTCATCGAGGATGGACGAATTGATTCTGACTTCGCCACGGATGAGGTCGTTGACCAAGATCTCCTCACCAGGTTGAATCTTAAAGCGAACAACATATTGTTTTCCCGTGGCTATGAGTGCGTCAACCTCCTCTTTGGGCAGAGTGAGTGAGTTCCTCATTTGCAAACGTGTCGTAGCGTCATATTGAAAGTTGGCTATTTCGTTACGTTTCGCTTCCAGCTCTTCTGGTGTGTCAAAGGCTATGTATGCCTTGCCGTTGTCAAGAAGGACCTGAACATATTTCTTGTAGATATCTCGGCGCTCGCTTTGGCGGTAAGGGCCATATTTCCCGCCGAAGGACACGCCTTCGTCAAACTGGATGCCTAACCATTTGAATGACTCGAGAATGTAATCTTCTGCTCCTTCCACGAAGCGGTTTGAATCCGTGTCTTCAATGCGGAAGATTAGGTCACCGCCGTGTTGACGGGCGAATAGGTAATTGTATAATGCAGTGCGCACTCCGCCGATGTGCAGCGGACCTGTAGGGCTTGGTGCAAAACGCACACGAACTCTTCTTTCTGACATATTTCTTTTGTATGTTAAATCGTTTTGATAGCAAAATTACGTCTTTTTTGGTTCACATCTAATTTTTTTCGTATTTTTCGGCTGTTTTATTTGAATAACGATGGAGCATCTGAATCAGAAAATGAAGTTTTCGTGGAAGGATTTCCTTTACAAGGCTCTGATTTTTACCGTTACAGTGTCAGTCATAATCTATTTCCTTCCTCGTGATTCTAAATTTAACTATCAGTTTGATTTGAATCGTCCTTGGAGGTACGGTCAGTTGATAGCCACCTTTGATTTCCCGATATATAAGGCAGACAATATCATCAAGCAGGAGCAGGATAGCATGCTGGCACATTTTCAACCCTACTATCGTCTTGACAAGCAGGTCGCCAAAAATGCAGTACAGAGGTTACAGGCCAATTATCAGACCAAGTTAAAGGATGTATTACCTTCTCCGGCCTATGTCACGCACATCAGTCGTGTGCTTGAGGATGTCTTTGCTGCCGGTGTAATTCCTTCTGAAGATAGAGCTCGTATGGCAGGCGACAGCGTGTCGGCTATTATGGTAGTGAACGACAATGTAGCTACGAGCCGAGACCTGAGTAGGGTTTTTACAATAAAGGAGGCCTATACACACATCCTGATGGCGGATACAACCCGCTTTAACCCGGTTTATCTGCAGCAGTGCGACTTGAATGAATATCTGCAGACGAACCTGACATATGAAGAGGAACGAACAAACAGAGCCAAGGAGGACATGCTCGCTAATTATTCCTGGGCGGTCGGCATGGTGGTCAGCGGACAGAAGATTGTAGACCGTGGCGACATTGTGGACCAGCATATATACAATATTCTGGAGAGTTACAAGAAGGAGTCTGCCAAGCGAATGGAAGTAGATAATCAGCAGAACCTGCTTTTGTTGGTTGGACAGATACTATACGTCAGTCTTTTTGTTTTGGCTCTTTTCTTATATCTTGAGCTTTACCGACCGAACTATTATAACGAGAGATCTGCCATCTCGTTGCTGTTCAGTGTGGTCGTGTTTTTCTGCTTGGCAACATCGTTCCTGGTCAATAGGAATCTGATGACGGTATATATCATTCCTTATGCCATGTTGCCCATTATCATCCGGGTGTTTCTTGATGCACGTACGGCGGTCTTTACGCATGTCATCACTATTTTTATCTGTTCCATTTGTTTGCACTATCCGCACGAGTTTATCTTGCTGCAGTTTGCGGCCGGTTTGGCCGGTGTCTTCAGCTTGAGTGAGTTGTCCAAGCGTTCTCAGTTGTTCCGTTCGGCTTTTTTCGTGTTGTTGGTTTATGCCCTTTTGCATGCAGTCCTTGAACTTATCTCTGAAGGTGACATAGCAAAAATCAATTTTCACATCTACGTTCACTTTGCCATTAACTGCATACTGTTGCTTTTTACTTATCCGTTGCTCTTCCTGTTGGAAAAGACATTCCGTTTCACATCCAATGTGACCCTTGTCGAGTTGTCTGATATCAATAACCGTCTTCTTCGCCAGATGTCTGAGATGGTTCCCGGTACGTTTCAGCACTCTATGCAGGTGTCCAATTTGGCCGCTGAGGCAGCCAATCGGGTCGGTGCCAACAGTCAGTTGGTGAGAACCGGTGCGTTGTATCATGATATCGGCAAGATGGAGAATCCGGTTTTCTTCACCGAGAACCAGTCGGGTGTGAATCCGCACGAGAAGCTTTCTTATGAGCAGAGTGCACAGATTGTCATCAGTCATGTGACGGAGGGTTTGAAACTGGCCGAGAAGGTTGGCCTTCCGGCTGTTATTACAGACTTCATCCGTACGCACCACGGGCTTGGCAAGACAAAGTATTTCTACATTTCGTGGATGAATGGGCATCCGGGGGAGACGCCGGATGAGTCAACCTTTTCTTATCCGGGTCCCAATCCGTTTACCAAGGAGCAGGCCATTCTGATGATGGCTGACAGTGTTGAGGCCGCGTCGCGCAGTCTGCCGGTCTACACGGAGGAGAGCATTGGCGGATTGGTTGACCGTATTATTGACGCTCAGGTGTCAGAGGGTTTTTTCAGAGAGTGTCCTATCACGTTCAAGGACATTGCCATCATTAAGTCTGTGTTCAAGGAAAAGTTGCGCACGATGTTCCACACGCGTATCTCTTATCCGGAGCAGCGCAAGTGACGTCGTCCGCTTCCTTCATGACCGGGCTTGCAGTTGTCCCAGTAGGCCCTCGCAGGCATCTTCCAGTACATCAAGTACGTACTCGAAGCCATCCGGGCCTCCATAATAGGGGTCGGGCACTTCTGTAATGTCTTTATAGCGTAGGCAGAAGTCGGTCATGCGCCGAATCTGATTACCTCGCCCGCCTGACGGTGCGATAGACTGCAGGTCCAGAATGTTCCGCCGATCCATGCCTATGATGAGGTTAAAGCGTTCGAAGTCGTGCGGTGTCACCGGTCGTGAGCGGTGTGTGAGCCGATAGCCTCGTTTCGCGGCATGGTTGCGCATGCGCTGGTCGGCGAGTTCTCCCTCGTGGTAGTCGATGATGCCCGCTGAGTCAATCGTGTAGTGGGCTGTCAGTCCGGCTTTGTCCACCAGGTGTTGCATGATGGTCTGGGCTGTTACTGAGCGGCAGATGTTGCCGAGGCAAACAAAGAGTATGTTGTATGTCATAGTCGGGGGAAAAGGTGTGAGTGTTTATAATGGGTCAACGTCAAAGTAGATGTTGAGTGTATGGTATGCTTTGTCCGCGAGGACTTCGCTTTGTATGTTTCTCAGCAGTTGCCTTGTCTGTGCCAGGGAGGCGTTAGCCTCTATCTTGACGACGATTTTCCGTATGAAGTAGGTTTGTATGCGTGCTACGGGTGGCTTGTCCGGACCGAGTATGCGTGGTCCGAATGAACCTCTTAGTTTCCCGGCCATGACCATGGCTGCCTGTTCCAGTATATGTTCGTTCTTGTGCTTCAGGTAGATGTAAATCATGCGGTAGAACGGTGGGTAGTGGAACATCTGCCGTTCGGCCAGTTGGTCACCGGCCATTTCTTCGAATCGGTTACCTATGACTTGGTGGATGATGGGGTGGTCGGTGTTTTTGGTTTGCAGGATAACCTTTCCCCGGTTGGTGCGTCGTCCGGCGCGTCCTGCAACTTGTGCCATGAGCTGGTATGAGCGTTCGTATGCCCGAAAATCCGGGTAGCCCATCATTTGGTCGGCATTGAGGATACTCACCACGTTGACGTTGTTGAAGTCCAGGCCTTTTGAGACCATCTGTGTGCCGATGAGTATGTCGGTCTTGCCTTGTTCGAAGTCTGAGATAATGCGCTCGAAGGCTTGTCGTGTACGTGTTGTGTCGAGGTCCATGCGTGCCACGCGTGCTTCGGGAAATAGCCGCTGTATCTCGTCCTCTATCTTTTCCGTGCCGTATCCTCGATGGCGAATATCTGTCTCTTCGCAGGCCGGACAGCGTGTAGGTAGTGTGTAGGTGTAGCCGCAGTAGTGGCAGGTGAGGTGGTTCAGTCCTTTGTGATAGGTCAGGCTTACGTCGCAGTTCGTGCATTTGGGAATCCAACCACATGTATGACATTCGACCATGGGGGCAAACCCACGGCGGTTCTGAAAGAGGATGACCTGTTCGTTGGCGTCCAGTGCTGTTTTTATCAGCTGGAGCAGTTGTGGCGAGAAGGGCCCGACCATACGCCGCTTGCGTTGCAGTTCCCTGATGTCGACGGGGAGAATCTCCGGTAGTTGTACTTCCCGGTATCGTGTGAGCAGTTGTACTAATCCGTACTTCCCGCTTTGGGCGTGGTGCCAGGACTCTATGGATGGGGTTGCTGTACCCAGCAGGACCTTGGCTCCCTGCATCTGTGCCATGACCATGGCAGCGTTACGTGCATGATAGCGTGGTGCGGGGTCTTGTTGTTTGTAGGTCTGCTCGTGTTCTTCGTCCACAATGACGAGCCCCAGCCTTGTGAAGGGCAGGAAGACAGACGAACGTACGCCGAGGATGATGTCGTAGGGGGTTGCTGAGAGCATCTTCTGCCATATCTCTACGCGCTCGGTGTCAGGGAACTTGGAGTGGTATACTCCCAGTCGAGAGCCAAATGTGCGTTGAAGTCGTTCGGTTATCTGTGTAGTCAGGGCTATCTCGGGGAGCAGGTAGAGTACCTGTTTGCCCTGTTTGAGTGTCTCCTGTATGAGGTGTGTGTATATTTCGGTTTTCCCGCTTGATGTTACGCCGTAGAGCAGGGTGATGTCTTTGTGCCTGAATTGTTCGTTTATTTCATCGAAGGCGCGTTGTTGCTCGCTGCTCAGGGGGTGGAGGTAGCTTAAAGCCTCTTCGTCCTGCGTGGCGAGTCGCCCTATTTGTACACGGTATTCTTCGAGTATGCCTTTGCTGATGAGGGTGCTCAAGGTGGCTTGTGTGCCCTTGCTTGCTTTCAGTAGTTTTCGGCGTGTTACCTGCTCTACCGTTTCTCCGGTGTGTTCGTGACTCAGTTCGAGGTAACAGTTCAGCATAGCAAGCTGTTTGGGTGCACGGCGTTGCATCTCGTCCATCCAGGCGTTAAGCAGCCGTTCCTCATGGGCCGTCTTCGTCAGCCGTATGCACTTTTCTTCTTTGGGTCTGTAGGTCTCTTTCAGTGTCTCCTTTACAAAGACGGCATCCTTTTCAAGGAGTGACTTGATCGTGTTGAGCACATTGCGTATGCCGGTGCTCTTCTCTATTTGTGCGATACTTTGTTCCTTGCGTGTGGAGAGGGCGTCCCAGACCTGCGTTTCGCGTTTGGTGAATGGCTCTGTCGCCTCAAAGTCGGGGTTCTGGCCAACGATGGTCTCGCTCTCCAGCTTTAGTCCTGACGGTATGGCAGCCTTGTAAACGTCGCCTAAGGTGCAGAGGTAGTAATCGGCAATCCATTCCCATAGTTTCAGTTGGCCGGGGAGGATGACGGGTGCTTGGTCGAGGATGGCCATGACCTCTTTGGCCCGGTATTCGGCAGGTGCATCGGTGTGGAGACGTATGACAATGGCCGTGTAATATTTTTTCGGGCCGAATGGCACGACAACCCTTGCCCCAACCTCTACTCGGCCCTCCATGTCTGCGGGCAATGCGTAGGTGTAGAGAGCATTGAGAGGCAGTGGCAGTGTGACGTCAACAAACATCATCAGCCTTTGCACGTTTTAGAATAGGTAGGCCAGCGAAACCTGCCAGGAGTTGGTCTTGGCGTTGCAGTTGTAGTGGCTGATGTTGAAGCTGTCGCCCAACCCGAATTGGTAGTTCACACCGATTTGTATGTGCTGTGCCAGGTTCAGACCGGCTCCGAGGTCAAGTCCGACTTGCGCATGACGCACACCGTCTCCGGCAATAAGGGCATCTTTGATGGCACAATCCAGGTCTTTGAAATTGAAGAAGAAGTCTGGACCAGCTGCTATGTAGATGCCGAATGTCCTGCCCAGTCCGAAGGTGTACTTCAGGTGGAGCGGTATGTCGATACCCTGCTGCTTGGCTTCTACTTCGTCATAATTGCCAGTTGCTGTGTTGTAGATCTCTTCCGTTCCTCCGCGTTGTGCATACATGATGGCAATGTCTCCACCCAGTCCGAAGAATGAGACGTCTACCATCGGGCCGATGAAGAATCCTGTTTTGTTATTCAGGTTATGTTTTACGTTTGACTTGAAGTCAATCTTCGACAGGTTCAAACCGCCTCTGATACCAAAGGCTACCTGTGCCCCTGCCGGTGTAGCAAGGGTTGTCAACGCAACTAAGGCGGCAAAGTAACAAATAAGTCTTTTCATATGCTCTTCTGTATGCTTGTTTTGTGGGCAAAGATAGTGCAAATCAAAGGCAGAAACAACAAACTTGTTTGTTTGTTATACTGAGATGCGACCTATTTGTGGGCAAAGATAGGTAATAATCGAAGTTTCCTTCCATAGTAGGAGAGCCATCGTCATCTCTTAGAGGGTGCTGGAGTACTTCACGTAAAGTACTGCAGTATTCCTTTAGAGCATACTCGGGTCATCGTCTTTCCCTGATTTCAATAGACACAAAATCGGGAACGGTGCTGTTTTTTTGACACTCGTTTTAAATCTAGTTCGAATACTGTTCAAACACTATTTAAATGACGTTTGAATGCCAGCAGAAAGGGGGGAAGGTTTTTCGTATCGGTCATCCTCTTTCCCGGTATAGAAGTCGTAAATGGTCTATTGCGAGATGGTAACATTAAACAGGAATCCCAATAGGATGATAAAAAGTGCAATGATGCCAAAAAAGATAAGGATGAGACGGGTAGTCATTACTTTTTTGAGCATGGTTGCTTCGGGAAGCGATAGTCCGACTACCGACATCATGAAGGCGAGTGCTGTGCCGAGTGGAATACCTTTGGCTACAAAAACCTCGATGATGGGCACGATACCGGCAGCGTTGGCATACATCGGTACGGCAAGGATGACGGCAAACGGAACAGCAAACCAGTTGTCACGCGCGAGATGTTCCTCAAAGAATCCCTCAGGCACGTATCCGTGCATGGCTGCCCCTATGGCGATACCGATGATAACATAGGGCAGTACGCCCTGAACGATGCTCCATGCTTCTTTGATAATGCCGGGCAATCGTCGGACGAGTGGCAGCTGTTCGCTTTCCCATTCCCCGTTAGGGAGCTTTGCCGCCTGCTGTATCTGAATGACCCAGGGTGAGAGCAACCCTTCCAGTCGCATCCTCCCGAGTAGCCAGCCTCCAACCGTTCCCAGGACAATGCCGCTTGTGATGTAAATGAGGGTGACTTTCCATCCGAAGGTCCCAGCAAACATGGCAACGGCTACTTCATTGACCAGCGGTGAGGTAATGAGGAAGGAAAAGGTGACGCCCAGCGGAATTCCCCCCTTGACAAAGCCGATGAAGAGGGGAATGCTTGAGCAGGAACAAAAGGGGGTGATTGCGCCAAAAGAACTTGCAAGCAGATATTGCATGCCGAGGAACTTGCGTGAACCTAAGAAATGACGTAGCCGTTCAACGGGGAAGTAGGCATTTACAATCCCCATCAGTATGCTGATGAAGAAGAGCAGGATGAGAATTTTAGTGGTGTCGTAGATAAAGAAATTGAGCGATTGGCCCAGATGTGTGGCGGCGTCTATGCCCATGAGGTCATAGACAATCCGGTCGGCAATTTGTTGTAACATGTTTGGTCTGTTTTTGTTAGCTCCATAGCAGTACTTACCTTGGCTCGGTTGAAGAATACTGCTGCCGGTGGTGAAATTTATGGCCTCCTCCCGTCATGCGTATATCGTTATGGTATAGTAGACGCCTACTCCCAGGAAAATGAAGGCAACCAGGCGGTTGAACCATTTTTGAAAGACCTGGATGTTGCTAATGAACCTGCTGAGGTTCTGTATACTGAATGTAAGAATCCAGCTGACGGCCAGCACGGGAATAGAGGTGGCGATTGAGAAGATTACGGGAAGTAGGTAGCCGGTCGATTCTGAAGCCGACAGGGGAATAAGTATGCCGAAGAAGAACAGTCCACTCGTGGGACAGAAAGCCATGGCAAAGAGTATGCCTAACAGAAGTACTTCCAGATTTCCCTTGAACATTCTCTCGTCTGTGCGACCGGCAATGCTGAGTCTGGGCAGGTGGAGATGGTGGCCGAATAGCATGAACAGCCCCATAAAGACAAGAACCGGCCCTAACAGGACTTCTCCCCAGTGGCTCACGGCCTGCTGAATACCGAATACCTCTTCACCACGGCGGATGATACAGATGAGAATAGCCCCCAGCGTGCTATAGGCAAGTGTCCTGCCCAAGGTGTAGAGCATTCCTCGAAGGAACATCATTTTGCGGTTCTCTATCTGCTTGCTGATGTAGGCCACAGCTGTTATGTTCGTGGCAAGCGGACAAGGGGAGATGGCAGTCAGCAAGCCAAGCACGAAGGCGGTAAGTGCGGGCAGCCTGCTGTTGTCGAGAATTTGATTGAGCAACTCTTCCATGTGTGCCTGTTTTTATTTTAATATGCTCTCAATTTCTTCTTTGAGTTTTTTCTTGAAAACCTCAGGTTCCTTCCTTGCGTATTGGAAAGCCATGCGCGTCAGGTCTTTTCTCACGTTGCCCTTGACGATGAAGAGGGAAGACCAGGTGACCTTGTAATCCCGTGCCGTCTTCTTTCCGTTGTCTGAACTGATGTCGGTCACAGTCATTTTAATCTTGCCTTGCTTCATCTCTTTCTGGTAATTCCCGGCCAGAAGTTCACCGGAGTGTTTCTCAATGGCCAGGCAGGTGGCACACCTCTGCTTGCCATGGAAATACTTGAGTTCAATTACTTGTGCATCGGCAATCCATGCGAATGTACACAGTAGTGCGGAAAGGAAGATTCTTTTCATATCAGCAAGCTTTTGATTGCGGCTTCTGACTGCTGTCCGCGTGCCACAAGTTTCTCATCTACCACCAGCGAGGGAAGGGTCATCGTGTTATACTGCATGATTTCCATGATGTCGTCAACCATCAGCACTTCGGCTTCAATGCCGTTCTCCTTTGCAACTTTGACCACCAGGTCATAGAACTTCCGGCTGCACTGACAACCGCTCACCAAGACTTTAATCTGTTTCATATAAGTATTGTTTTTCTTTAAAGTTCGTAGAATAACGAACATGCCATCTATAAGAAAAGGAGTGATACCTTGAGGATGCACTCCTTCTATCTTGTTCCGGTTATTTGTTGCTACAGCATCCTTTCTCCTTAACGGGTAGCTCTGCAAAGAACTCATTAAACAGCTGATGGGCATATTCCCAGTTCTCCCGGTTGATGCAGTATTTCACCTTGGGTGTTTGGATTTCGCCCTGAATGAGACCAGCTTCTTTCAGGGCAGCCAGATGCTGGCTCACTGTTGCTTTGGCTATGGGGAGTTCTTCGTGCAACTCGCCGAAGTAGCAGGTTTTTTGTTTGGCGAGGAATTTCATGATGGAAACACGTGCGGGATGGCCCAGTGCTTTGGCCATCATGGCCAGATTATCTGTTTTTATGCTGTAACTGCTTTCCATGAATCAACTATTGATAGATGATGGTCGCAAAATTACGAACAATATTTGAAATGGCAAAGAAAGAAAAGGGAAAAGGAACCTTGTGTGGAGGGTGGAGATATAGTCTCTTTTGTTCTTCCGTCCTCCGCTCATCGTCTTTCCCTGCGCACGGATGCTTTGGGCGCGGCCAGTTCTCTTTTCGAACCGCTGTTCTGCTTGCTGGAGGTTGACTTGGCCTTTGTTGTCTTGATTGTAGCCGGTGCCTTTGTGCGTGTCTGGCCGGACTTGCCCTTGCTCTTGACGTTGCCGGTTGCTGTTGCTGTCTGTGCCTTGATGCTGTCTTCCCGGGCATGTAGCATTTTGCCGAATGCGAGGAGTTCGTTTTCAATACGTTGCTGTTCTCGGTGCAGTTCCTCTTCTGTGTGGCAGTATTGTGTGAGAGAGAGGTTCTGCAGATTGGCCACCTTGTAGATGTCTCCTTGATAAAGCCGTTGTGCGAAGAAGTCACTGAGTGTACGGTTGGAGGCACTGTTCAGGTTGCTGAGGGCGGTTTCTTGGGTGAGGAAAGGTATCAGGTCCACCATCTTTATCCAGCACATAGGTAGGTTCACACGCTCGTTCGTGTAGTTTTCTGTACGGTTCAGGACGGGGCAGAGGGCCACGACTTGCGTGCCTTGTGTGGCTGTACGCTGGTCGTAGTACCACACTTCCTTGATGAAGAATGTCTGTACTTCGGCCGATGGTATATCGCTGTTGTGAATCGAGATGATGCTGTCACGGTGTCCTTTTTGTGCGCGCATCTCGTAGTAGATGCCATAGCGGTCCATGATGTCGCGGAAGTTGACCTCGTGCTTCTCTGTGAAGTGTTCCAGCCCGTCGAGGGTGTATTCGTAGGCCTTGATTTTCTGCTGTGCCATCAGCTTGAAGATCATCGTAAAGAGATTCGCCTTGCCATCTTGCGGTTCGGCGGGATGGTACAGCGCACCGTTGTTAGACTGTAGCAGGTCGAGCGAGCGATAGACTTCGCGCTTCCAGATGACCTCGTCCGGAACTTGCTGTATGCCGGGGTATTGTCTCTGTGCCTGCATGCCAGAGCAGGGAATGAGGAGTAGGAAAGCGAGTATGGAGAGAACGTGTTTCATCGTGTGGAAATGTTATTTGATTACAACTTCGAGAACTGTGGGAAGGAGGCGTTCTGTACCTTCAGGGCTGGAGACGCGGACGCGTGAGACGTAGAAACGGCGATTGCGTTGCATGCGGCTCAGCATGTCGAGCTGCCGTTTGGAGAAGGAAGGTCCGTTCGAGACTTCGGGGACAGCATTCCCCATGCCGTCGAAGAACACGATTTCAAAGCTCTTGACCGGGAAGTTGACGTGAATCAGTCCGTCATCAATGGCAGCGGTAATGCCGGTTGCGCTCAGGAGTTGCCGCTTAGTGAGCCCGGTACCACCCCGATAGGCTTTTGACTCGCCATTCTCGGAATAGGTGAGGAAAGGCGTGGGGTCGGGAAGCAGGCGTACGTTGAACGTGTAGTCGCCCATGGACATCCTGCGGCCGTCCTGTTGGGCAGAGACTCGGATGGAGAGGCGCTCTCCAGCCTTTTGTGGTTTGACAAGGAATCCGTCCTGCGTCCGGCTCAGGTTTCCTGTTCCGTTTATGATTTCGGCCGATACCTGTTGACGTGGTACTCCGGGCACAGAGATGCTAAGAGGATTATCATAGCCGGCATAAAGAACGTTCATGAGGGTGGCCGACACGGTGGCCGTCGGTTCGACAACGGTGTAGTCCTGTTGGAACTCCCGGTGTATAGTCTCGTTCTTACCGTTGCTTAGTTCCAGGTAACCTTTCAATGTATATTCACCTGCCTGTGGGCAAGGAACTTCGAAGCATCCGTTATCAGCTTCCGGGAGTGGCTTGCCGGCAATGACGATTCGGGGGCGTTGAGTCGAGTCGACGGCTGCCAGGACGATGCGGCCTTTGAGGCTGTTTCCCCTTATTACGTGTTGGGAGGTAGGCAACACGTATGCCTGTAACTGATTGACCCGTACATCTTGGATGTCTGTGTTGATGGCCAACTGGTGCAGGACCTCGCCTTCGGCATATCGCACGTCACTTTGTATCTTGCTGAGCAGGGTAAGTGCCGCTGCGACGGGAATGTTCTCAAAGAGAGACTCGCTCCAGGACTTGTTGCTGGGGGAAGAGACCTCGGTAGAGAGATTCCGACTGATAATCTGTTGCTGGAGCGGGTCGGTTATCAGGGAGAGAGCGTTGTCTCGAAATGCCTCGATGTTGTGCTGCAGGCGGTCACCGGCTCCACTCGCCGGTGCAAGCATGATATAGTTGACAGCTTCCCGGTCTTCGCGTTTCCGGATGTTGTCCGGATTGGCATCCTTACCGTCAGCTTCGCGGGCGATGTCCATCTTCAGACTGTCGATGTAGGCATAGAGTCTGTCGGCCCCCAGTTTAAACTGTCTGGCCTTCTCATACCAGAGACCTATTTTGTTGTGGTTCTGTTTGTCAGCATCGGCCATGCTCTCCAGTAGTGAGGCGTTCTTGCGCGAGGCATTCTCGGTGGTGCGCTTGAGACTTTCGTCGACGAGAGAGAACCCGTTGAGCACATCTGACGATACGTTCAGTGCCAATAAAGCCATCAGTACAATGTACATCAGGTTTATCATCTTCTGACGGGGACTATCGGGATTGATGTTCACGTTTCATTCAGTTTTTGGGGTTGTTAAGTGCCTGAAGCATGCGTTCATAAACTCGGTTGAGTTGCTCTATCTGGGTAGCCATCCGCTTCATCTGTTCATGCACGTTATCCATCGTGCCTATTTGACTGCTGGCCGTCTTTAACTGCATTTCGTACATGGCCGTGATGGCTGTCAACTGCGTGTTGAATCGCTGTATGGTCTCGTTCATTGCTTTCAGGCGGTTTGAGCTGTCGGTGATGTCTTTGTCTGTAATTGTCATGTCGGGCACTCTCTGCTGGATTGCTTCGGCAAGTATGCCTGAAGGTGTAGCAGTCTGTGCGATGGGTGCGACGTGTTCCTGACCGGCGTGTGTCGCAGTGGGGGCAGTTGATTCTTTTTTGGGTAGATCGAAGGCTGATACAAAGAACACCAGAACTTCTGTTCCCATGCCAATCCATATCATGAGGTTGGCACCGGGAAGATAGGTCAGTTTGAATAACGCGCCTGCAATGACAATGGCAGCACCCCAACTATAGGCGAAGTTCAACATCACTTTGCCTTTGTAGCTGGACACAAGGGCCACTAACTTCTGATAGATACTATTTTCCATATATGTTTCTTTCTCCTTGTGAGTGTTTATTTCTTTTTACCGTCACCTACCACACTGCGTACACAGCGGAATCCGATGTAAGAACGTTGTTCGTTCTGGTACTCCCAACTGCGTGCGTCAGAGCGTATGAAGGCATTGATGTCTTTCCATGAGCCTCCGCGGATGACTTTCTTCTTCAGTCTGTATGGGTCATCGGGGGCGGCGTTATATTGTATGTCCGGGTTGATGTCACTGGCTTGCAACACGCCGGCCTCTGTCCACGCCGTTGAGGTCCATTCGGAAACGTTGCCGGCCATGTCGTATAGCCCATTGGAATTGGCGCCATAGGACCCAACGCGGTTAGTAATCAAAGTCCCGTCACCGGTGTAGTCGCCTTGTCCGGCCTTGTAGTTGGCTTTGTAGCATCCTCGTTCATCCTTCGTACTTTCACTCTCTTTCCAGGGATAGTGGTTGCCTTCCCGGCCGCGTGCCGCAAATTCCCACTCGGCTTCGGTAGGTAGACGGAAGCGCTGAAGGTATTTGGCCTGTCCGTTCAGGCCGGTCAGCAGATAGTTGGTTCGCCAGGCACAAAAGGCAGTGGCTTGTTCCCAACTGACTCCCACCATGGGATGGTTGTTGTAGCTTGGATGATTGAAATACAACCGCATATACTGCTCATTGTTTGCATGCTGGAAGTCGTTGACCCAGCAAGTCGTATCCGGATAGATGTTTACGATGTAGCTGTTCAGGAAGTCCCATTCGCTGCTGAGCGGGCGTGTGATGGTCTTATTGACAATCTTTCCGTTGTCATCAATATAGGCTGTGTCTTTGGTTATCAGCACGACCTCATCGGGGTTCACCTTTATGTCGGTGTTGCGCTGGCGCTTCTGTGGATTGAGCTGGTATTCTCGCTTGGCGGCAGCAGCGTAGTCGTATATCTCGTAGTAGTAGTTCAGTTGGTCGCCGTCCAGCATCACGGTGCCATCGATGGGGTGATGTTTGTAAAGGCTTTCGATAGCTATTCTTTCATCCTCCGTAGCGCGTTTCAGCGTAGGGATGGGCTTGTTCCAGTTCAGCCTTGGTTTGATGGGATTCCCTTCGCGGTCTTCTTCGATTTTGTAGAGTTCGTTGCCTCCATAGGCCGGGTCTGCCAACCGCTCACGGATGATAGAGTCGCGCACCCAGTAGATAAACTGCTTGTATTCGGCTACTGTCACCTCCGTCTCGTCCATCCAAAAAGACTCGACAGAGATTTCGCGTTGAGGAGTCTGTATGCCCCACAATGAGTCCTGCTTGTCTGGTCCCATCTTGACAGAACCTCGCTTTACCAGTGTCATCCCATAGGGGGTTGGCTCGTTCCATGCAACACCGGCGGGCACGCCCGTGAGCTCGCCTCCGGCTATTGCTACGTTGCCTGCTGTGCGCCCTATGCACGAAAGAAATAGAACTGCCATCGCGGCAAGTGTTATTATTTTATGTTGCTTCATGACTAAGAAGTTTCAAATGTCTTTCTTATAAGAATCTCACACTTTTGTACGTACCTTTATGTCTGCCCGTGTTGTAGATATTGATGCGGTAGCTTACGGTCAACTCGTGCCGGCCGAGAACCTCATGCTTCGCATTGTTCTGGAGCCGTTCGTAGCTATACCCGATTTTCACTCGCGTAAATGTAACGCCGGCAAAGGCAGCCACTTCGTTGCCGGGAGTGTAGCCCAAACCGATGTAGCAGACTGTTTTCCCCCACTGTTTGAAGAGTCGGGCAGTCAAGTCGGCAAACACCTCGCCTTGCTGATAGCGCAAGAGCAAGGAAGGCTTCAACCATAATAACGAACTGCGTGTGGGAATATTGTATGAAATGTCCCCATATAGGGCAGTTTTTTGCGTGTATGTGCTGTCTTCTCCTAATAACACGTAGGGAGAGGTCAGGTTGTGTATGGAGAAATCGGTGTTCAGTCTGTTGTTTTGGTAGCCGATGCCAAGGGCTAAGTTAAGATTTGCGTGCCGGGTTGTGGCTGCGTAGTTGGACAAGTCAGGTGTTGTCGTGCCCAGCCAGGTGAGTGTAGGGTCGTAGGTCAGGAGTGTCATGCCGGCTTGTAAGCCGGTCTTTATACGTCCTTTGCCCAGTCTCCACTTTCGCGAAACTTGCAGAAAGGCACTCTTGTTACGAAGATAACCGCGGTCCTGCATGTCGAAGGATGCTCCAAGGCCAATGATTCCTGCGCCTCTCGTCCGAAAGCCATAGTCAGCGCTTGCAAAAAGATGCTTGGGAGCTTTCCGGAATCCGGTAGCGTCCATCTCTCCTGCTACAGTCAGCCTCATGTCTGTGT
>JAQXZK010000010.1 GCA_029227175.1 Bacteroidales bacterium
GTCAATTTCTCCATTACCATTCTGATCAACGGCATTGAGAATTGCCTGCTGGGATTCTGCGGCAACAGTTTTTGCTTTGTCCACTACAGCGACAGCTGCTTTTCCAACATTCTGGGCTGCATCTGCCGCGGCTTTGCCAGCTGTATCAGCTATTTGCTTCAGGTCGAATTGTTTCAAGTCAAATCGATTTTTCTTATCTTCCATTGGAATATTCCTCCACTGCTTTTATCATCGTAAGCGGCACTAAGCAAATCATCCAGCCAATCGATTACATTTGCTTGCTACACTTCCCTGTAAAACACTTCGTTGAAGAATGGTTCTTTTTTCAGCATTTCAGGAAGATACAACGATAGAATTTCAATAGCCTTTGCTACCAACACTTGGCGTTCTGCAAATTTTTCGTCAGTATTTATGCCGCCGACACTATTTACCAGTTTATCCAATTTGCTGTTTATGCTGTGAAGCTTTGTCGTCAGTGTTCTGTACTTGTGGGTGTTCGTTTGGTCTGGGAACAGAATTGGTAACAGATTCAGCAGTTTGTGAATAATATCTTCTTTATCGTGCCGCCCACCCACATCAATCTTTAATCCGTTGGAAACTCTGTATGATGTATCGTCTTCGTGGTCACCTAAAATATGGATGTAGTACAGCAATTCACAAAATGCTTCCTTCTGTTCGTCGTTGCCGTTGAAGTTAAATACAGCACCTACAGAGTTACGCAAGATATTTTGTCTGATAGGCCATTTCGGTTTCATTTCGCCGCTATAGTCGAAGTTCCACCCTCGGTGCGTAAAGCTTCGGTGATTTCTGCCAGATGCAGGAAAACCAATCTCACTGACTTGCGATGGTATATTTTTAATGCCGTACACAATCAATTCATCCAGATCACCTTGCCCAGAACTGTTAAATTGATCAATTGTCAGGTAGCAGGCCGAAGCGAGAATGCTTAATTCATCTTGAACAGAGCTGTCATTGCTTGCATATTCATATTTTCCGAACAGAATCTTTAGCATTAGCGCATCATGGCTTTCTCGTTCATACGCCTCAGTTCTGACTGGAAGCATACTGATTAACAACACAACGCAAAGGAATAGCGATAAAAATCTATGCTTTCTCAAGCGAAACTCACCTGCTCAAATTCGACGGTTTCCCATATGAACTTACTATACTTGCTGACCTGAAAGCGAATAACCACAGGATCGTATTCAGTTCCAGCTTCGTTTAGGATTTCAACTTCAACCGTAGAATCGGCGCTCCATGTCTGATCCTTGACATCCTCACTTGTGTAAGTAACCACAAAAGATTCAAACCCCTCATTGGAACGCTTCACTTCCTTAATCGTCCAATCCTCATAAATTGAAGTCTTGCCGTTTCCGGTAATGCTCACACGAACCACGGAGTTTGCTGCCACACAATATACAGGAATAGTCAATGTTGTTTTGGAAAACGCCGCATCTACATCAATATTCTTTGCGTTGGGCGCATAACGATTAACCAGAGGGATGGTCAGGAATACACTGGAACTATCTACATCCAGGATCGCATCGATCTTTGCTTTTTCAGAAGGAGAAATATCAATCTTTTCAATAAGCGTAAACAGCAATTCGCAGTTCAACAGCAATGGTTCGTAAACCGTGGGAAGCTCTGTTTTGCGTTTTTCCCGCTGTGCCTTGTTGTAGTCCTTGATTTGTTTCTTTTCGTCCTTGGTAGCATCATTGGGAATTGCTATTTCTTGAACGTCGGCTAGATAGGTGGCTGTTAGTGTTTTCTGCTCATTTACAAGGACATTTACATTGTTCAAGGTTAGCTCATATGCCTGATCCAAATAATGGATGTCTTTGGTCTTGGTATAAAGATCCATGTAGATTTGTGCCGCAAAATATCTGAGTGCCCATTCATTGCTTTCAGTGTTATCCACCAAAATTTTTAGGTGTTCTTCTGCGTAGGTAATGTAATCTTTTTCGGAATATACTTCAGATGCAGCAGCAATGGCCTTGGGCATGATCTGCGCCAGATAGTAGTCCTTACGGAAAATATCGGCCTGATATTCCTTGTACATCGCAATGGCTTCCAAGCAGTTTTCATAATCTTTCAGCTCGTAATAACACTCGGCACGAGCCAGCCAGTAATTTCCAAAACTGCGGTAGGTATCTTCTTCTGATTCTAGGAATTGCAGTCGTTGTACGATATTGTCGTTGGTGGTCCATGTAACATAATTCTCAACGGCGTTTTCACTCAACGCAAGCATACCAGGAAGATTGTCTTCCCGAACCATCTCGATCATAAAAAGAAAAGCATATTTTCTACTTTCATGGAGAGCCGCAGCCGCTTCATCGTCCAAAACCCAACCATCTTGCAGGAAAGCTTGATCCAGTTCATCGTTGTAAGCGGTATAGCTACTGATTGAATCAACTGCCATATATGCAACGGAAGCCACTAACCGCTTTACATCCAGTGAAGTTGCCGCACTTAAAACAGCCATAGGGCTGGGGATGGCTTCACGAATGGCTTTTGCTTTATTCTGATTGTAGAGGTACTCTAATCGTTCACGTTTGACGGCAATTAGTCTGTACTCCTCGATAGTATCAAGCAGGCTGCACAGATGGCTTTCTGTCAACTCGTTAACTTTTTCAGGATTGGTATTGTTAATCAAGGATGCATATGCTTCTTCCAGGAACATACGGCTATTTCTGGAGGCGTTTATTTCTTGGGTCAATGTTGCCAGATAGTTTAGCATAGCAATAGAGTTCTTTTGTTCTGCTGTCAATCCGTCGTCGGTTACTTCATCGGTAAAGTTATCCTTGTATGCGTAGCCGCACACGGTACACAGATACAGCGTATAACCCTCAGTTTCTGTTGTGGGAGGAATCACGGTTTCTTCATAGGTGTGATCTGCCTTGTCAGTGAAGTCGCTGTTGTATGTATCACCACAGTCGCATACATACACCGTGTAACCTTCAGCAGAACAAGTGGCAGCAACCACTTCGGATTCAGTATATTTGTGCCTGTGACCGGTATTGGCGCTGCTTTCATTTTCCGTTGCATGGAGGGCGTTTGACGGAGATGAAGTTGCAGATTTACTTGACGGAGTATTTGCAGCACAGCCAGCAAGCAGTATAACCAACATCATAGCCAACACTCGCATCCAAACAGGTCTTTTCATCTTTCTCTCTCCCTTTTCATATTTCATTATACAACCTGTACACTATATAACGGAAAAACGCAAAGTCAAAAGGACCATTATGTTAATCAGCGCACAGCCGAAAATGCGAAAAAAAGCTTCCTCCTGTAGCGTCACAGTTCATCCTGGTGTACATCCATATACAGCCACCTTTCGCTCCTTTTTTATACATTACAATATAGCAGAGCGTGCACCATTTTTCAATTACCAGAATCCGAAGAAGAAGCACATAAAGCCCAGGTGTCAGCAATATCCGACATCTGGGCTCAGTAAAACATTGTGTATTTTTCGGTCATCTG
>JAQXZK010000011.1 GCA_029227175.1 Bacteroidales bacterium
CATCAGACCTAAACTGATGCTCAGAAGAATGAGTTTCAGGACAGACGAAATGCGAAGTAACTGGCAGGATATGAATCTGCCAGAGGGCATGTCATGGGGCGGTGATTGTGGTGCATACCTTACAGATGGTTATCTCGTTCCAGGTTCGTTCGATATATACACATCAAAACCAAGTGCAATGTTGATGACCACTGGTATGGTGATGCCAAATGAGAATGGAGAAATTACTCTATACCAGAAGTTCTGGAATGATGACGATGCCACCAAGGTTGCACCAAAGCTAATAATTTATGCTGACCTTATGAATAGCGGTGACAGCCGTCAGATAGAAGCCGCACAAAGATTGATAAAGAATGGAATATAAGATAGACAAAGCAAAGTTTGCCAATGATCCTCTGTACGAGACATTAGGTGCTTTGCAGAAATCGTTGGAGCAACTTGACCTTCAGCTGTACGTTGTAGGAGCATGTGCAAGGGACATTGCCATGAAAGTTCTTAATGTGCCAGCTTCGGCAAGACGCACCATTGATATTGACGTTGCCATAGCACTCGACAACTGGGATATGTTTGACAAGGTTTCGGATTTGCTTCGACAGAACAATTTCAAGAAAGATCCGTATGCCAAACAGAAGTTCTACTACAAAGGTGAGGACGGAACTAATGACTATGAAGTTGATGTCGTTCCGTTTGGACCACTTGCCAACAACGAGGTGATAGGATGGCCTCCAGAGGGCAATCCCGAGATGTCAGTAAGATGTTTTGAGGATGTCATGAAAGATGCGGACACCATTATTGTGGACGAAAGTGTGCGGTTCTGTATAGCATCACTGAGTGGTCAGTTCTTGATAAAACTAGACGCATGGATAGACCGTCACCTGAAAACGGATAAGGATGCCCGTGATATGTTCTATATCATAGACAATTTCTACTGGACTTCCATCGTTGACAAGTTCCCACCACCAGAACAGGTGACCAATTCCGATGACCCTGCGTTTGACGATTTCGTAGCAGGGGCGCAATGGATTGCATCAGAACTTCGTTCATTACTATCAGACGAACACCGTGCGTACTATGTGGACTTCATCAATAGCGAACTATCGTTGGAAGATAACAGCAAGCTCGTTCAGCATCTTGTTACGGCATCGAACAATAGTAATGTGCGTAACTACTCAAACATAAGACTCGCATTACAGAACATCGTAAATATTCTTTCGGCATGACAACAGAACTATTCACAAAAGGCTTTGACAGTCAGAACGAGGACTACTGCAAGGTGGTAGAACTCGAAGGACGTACTCTTGTCATCATGGCTGATGGCATGGGAGGACTATCACTTGGTGCAGAAGCCGCAGAGTGTGTATGCGAGGGGATCGCAGAATATGTTTCCAAAAACTTTGAGGCAGACAACCTTTGGCAAGATGCCTTCAAGTATGCAGATGATAAGCTTCGAGAACTGAGTATTGCCAACCACAGCAATATGGGAGCAGCAGTTACGGCACTTATCATAACAGAAACATCATGTAAGGTTGCTTGGCAAGGTAATGTCCGTCTCTATCTGTATAGGAATTGTCAACTCCATCAACTTACCACAGACCATGTTATGAATATAGGTTATTGGCAGAAGATGCTTACACGTTGTTTGAAAGGAGGGGGCTTGCGTGATGATATTCCTGTAATTAGCATACCACTACAGACGGATGATATTCTATTCTTGTGTACTGATGGATTCTATAATACCCACGAACAGGATCTGTCATCTGGCAATGCAAGCGCTCCAAAAGAAGGCATTATGAATGATGATGCAACATGTCTGACCCTCAAAATCAATTAGCACATGACAGAAGAAGAAATATACGAAGAGCTCGAAATCACATACGGAAAGCCGCCCAGGACTACATCAGAGAAAAACATGATATGGCTGAAGGGTGTACTGGAAGCACATATCATTGAAGGCGAGTTCAATGAAGATGTTCCAAAGCCAAGTCTTGATGCATTGGCAATGACTCTCATCGCAATCACGACCTATGACATTCCGATGGAAGAACTTGCAGCCAAGAAACCTGCAATAAAACGCACACTTCTTTGGTTCATCGTAAAGTGCAATAATCATTATGATGAGATAGATGAAATAATGCATCAGCTCATGCATAAGTCATATAGGGGTCTTAAACTTTTCATGATTACCAGGATACTGAAAATCTTCAAGTGGCTATCCATGCAGGAGATTCCGACAAAGTTGATTGAAGTGGTTTTGCATCCTGAGCACTACGATGACATAAGCGATGGTCTTCACCAACTTATTAGTCCAAACAAGATTGAAAGTGCTGTATTATATATAATATGTGCGATAGAAGACGGACTCCTTCCTATGGATGTCAGCCGTTCGCTCATGATAAAGGAGTTTGAACTTACTCCGAACAAGAGTGCTTACCACCGCTACTTCTCAAAATACTTCACCTATGCGGCAGATTTGAACGCCCAAGAAAAGAAATGGCTCGATACACAAAAGGAGAAGCGGAAGATTACACTGCGTGCCACCATCGGCTATACAAGAAAAGATGACGGAAGCGTTAAGTTCCTCGGTCGCACCCTTACCGCACGTAATGCACTGCTTTACCTCATAGCAAAACTTCGACGATTCCTCGATCTTAAGCGACACATGAAGGAATCATAAAATTACATCGTCCTCAGCAAAAATCCACAATCGGACACTTGCTGAGGACGATTTTCTTTGCTTTTTATGTAAAACAATGTTAAGCCAGTGGACTACAGTGGACAGTCCAAATCTGTCCTTTATAGGTATAATTATCAGTCAATTAAAAAGTATTACCTTTGAACCGCCATTCAGAATCTCAGCTGGATTGGCGGTGTTTCTTTTTCCTGAAGCTGTCGGATTTAGAGCACCCTGAGAACTTAGTGTGACAGCGCAGTGTTTTACCTCTAATATACCATATATGGAGTTAAACGAAATCATCAAGTCTGGCAACAACGTCATGCTCGTTGTCTCTTCCAACGATCTCCTGCGCTTTGCAGATACTATTATCCAAAAAGCACTGGAGAACCACGCCAACGAGGAAACTCAGCAGCGCAAGGAAGACGAAGCCGAAGAGAAGTTCCTTACTCGAAAAGAAGTGAAAAGTATTTTCGACGTATGTGACAGCACCCTTTGGTCTTGGCATAAGCATGGACTTCTTTGCCACCGCAAGTTTGGCAGAAAGTGTGTCTATGCTCTCTCTGACATCCGTCGTTTCATGAACGACCATGTAGAGAAAGACACTGCAGCTGGCTATGTCAAGTGGCACGAGGTCAAGGCTAACATTCCAGACTAGCAACGTGCAGTGGTGGGTGGGTAGGACTATTTACATGCGTTCTTGTCTGGTCAACATGAACGCCAACACGAATGCCATCTGACCAATGGCGGTAACAGCAGATATTATGTATTCTATCAGCAATATCGAAAAGACTGAGAACCTGATCATTCAGGTCTCACAGTTGAAGCATCGTGTCGAGAATCTGGAGAACGTCCTTCGCAACGGCAAGGATGTACTCACTCTTGAAGAAGCTTCGCTCTATACAGGAATTTCTCGCAGCACTCTGTACAAGTTGACAAGCGCACACGAGATTCCATACTACAAGCCTCATGGCAAACTTATCCTCTTTGAGCGAAAGGAACTCCTCGCTTGGGTTCGCGCCAATCGCATTCCTGCAAAGGATGAAGATGAGGATTAAGCGCACCAGTTTTTGTCCAACGATTAACAAGGAGTGTAAGCTATGAGAAAGAAGCGTATATTCTGCCTGATGCTGGATGAGTTCCAGATACAGGCACTGTCGAAGTACAGCAATGGTATCGGCAGATTGGCTTGCTTCGAGCACCTTCTACTTCATGCTGAACGTCAGGACACAGTCCACACAAAGCGTGGTATTTCCTATACCGTGCCAAAGGGCTGTCTTGACATCAGCGAGGAAGAACTTTCTGTGCAATGGCAGTGTAACCGCACTACCGTTCACAGAATGCTGAAGGAGTGGCAGGGACTTGGGCTTATCACCATGAAGGCAAACAATGTCACGACAATCGTCAGTGTCACTTGCCTCCAGTCATGGTATGTCGGCAGGGATGAAGGAAGCTTCGCCAAGAACGATGTTTTCCGTTATCCAAACCTGTTTACTGACCAACCACTTGAAGACTTCGTACCAGTTCGCAAGCAGAAACCTGCTGCGACTTCCAAGAAGACATCATCCAAGGGTAAGGCATCCAAGGCATCACAATCTGATGCTACAGACAGTGAAGCCAATGATGCTGATGGAACAGAAGAAGCCACAGATTTAGGTGCTACCTCTGCTTCTGTTTCCCTTTCATCTGATGATGATTCTTATGGTCAGGACCAGGGAGTTCCAACCTCACCTAAAGATGCTAACGCACCAGTTGTAGGTGTCCCAGTTGAGAACAACGGACAGGATTTCCAAGAGGACATATCTAATGATAATGCGCACACGCACGAGGGTGCATCCACAGATTCAGTTCATGAGACTTCTGATGTAAAACCAAGGCCTCGGGACAAATCAGACGATGACAACTCTGGTGCCGACAAGGCGCAGCATAATCAGCGTCCTCAGACAGAGCCTTCCGACTAATTGCTCTATCCCTCTTTAGTGAGCATCCTCGACTATGATGATGGCTCGCCATTATCTCGATTGGGGATGTTCACTGAGGGAAGCAGTTATCCAAGGTACAGTCTTTCGGAAAATCCACAGCACACTCAGTTTTCGGATCCTGCTGAACACTCAGCCCGAACCGACTCCAGAGAGTGCTTTTCAAGCGGTTCTTAGACGGATCTAAGCAATGCAACGACGCTATTGACTGCCGCTACATTTTCTGAGAGAGCCGAAACGAAGAGCTTGCTCTATAAGACTTCGTTTAGAAGTGAGGAACATAATCCTCATTTTTGCGAGCAAGAAATGAATTATGCCCTCGTATCTGTCGCTACTTCGGGGGTATCGAGCAAGCTCTCTGTTTCCGTTTTCTTATACGAGACATGTATTTGCCCACCAAAAGTATTCCGGAGGCTCTTAGGGGCATTTACAAGCTTCGTAAGTGGATTGTGCCTCACTTCTAACAATTCTAATGTCTAACTTAAAAACAAATTGCCTATGGCTAAAAAATATCAGGTAGTCCACATGGGTAATCTGGCGAGCATGTCAACTGGCGAAGCCAACGAGCACCAGAGACGGTTCACAGAAAAGATGTGGGAGAACCGCCAAAATCGTAGAAAGAACAATATTGACCGCAGCAGATCTGGGCTCAATTTTGAACTCCTGCGTGGAGGAAAACAGGTGCCACTTGGATCGGAGAAATCCATCAAACAGCGCATAGCAGAGCGCTACAAAGAAGCTGGCATCCAAGACCCTAATGTGGAACGTATGGAGAGGTATAAGGCAAAAGGCGAAGTCTATACAGGCAAACCCTACCGTACCATTTGTGAGTTGATTCTTAGTGGCAACGCTGATTTCATGCGAAACCTTGCTTTTGGTGATCAGAAGGTTGATATGACGAAAGGGGCTGACAACAGCCATCTGGTGCTACATCCCGAAATCATCAAATGGGCAAGGGATGTCTATAAAGCATTGGCGAAGAGATATGGCGAAGAGAACATCGTGAGTTTCGTTGTTCACGTAGATGAGTCGTCACCGCACGTACACTGTTGCATCCTTCCTATCTATTATGATGAGAACAAAGGTCGCAATCGTGTTATGTATCGTGATACTTTCGGAGGCGAAGCAACCGTTCTTGATGAACTACACGATTACATGGCAGAAGTCAATGCCAAGTGGGGCTTGGAGCATGGAGAACCTGTGTCCGTTACTGGCAACAGACACATTCCCCGTGAAGAATATTACGCAATGCTTGGTCACGAGATTCAAGAGCGTGAGGAAAAGAAGTCTAAGCTGGAGAGTGCCATCAAGGGACTGGGTACGATGATTGACCACCTTACTACTGAGCGTGACGAATGCACAGCAGAAATCGAGGAACTTGAAGAGCAGCTTGCTCAGTGCCAGGGTGACAAGTCGGAGATTGAAGCAAAGATTGAAGCACTCAAGGCAAGAGTCTCAGATCTTGATGCAAGACTTGCAGATAAGCGCACCAAACTCATGGAGGCTGACCGCAAGTTGAAGGAGGCTAATTCCAGAGTTCGTGAGGCAGTTACTAATTTCGAGAACATGGAAAAGGCTAACGCCATTGTTCAGGAGGAATTGGGCAAGGATGTTGACTCACTCTTCAAGACTACCTTCTTTGAAGATGCCGTTGATGGTGTCAAGACAATGCTTTCCAACAACCCTGACTTGAAGTTGGGTGACAAGGCAGAAGTCCTTAATGCCATGTTCCATGCTGGTGCAGAACATATGGTTGATGTCGTTGACAAGGCTAAGGAACTCTTCCTTGCTGGTATCAATGGCGCAGCAAATGTTCAGGCTTCAGTTGGTGGCGGTGGCAGTACAAGCGACATGCCTTGGCGAGACAGGGACGAGGATATTGCCAAGTACCTCCTTCGTTGCTTGCAGGCTGCTGGCAGACAGGTTCGCGCCAAGTATGCCAAGCCGAAGTACAAACCAAGACGTTCATAACTGCCCTTTTTCTACATCGAAACGTGACATTCCATTTTGCAGGATGCCACGCTTCATTTTTCTGTTCTGTCGTCGTAAATGAGGTATTTTGATATGCCCCATTATAGTGCTACATTATATTCATAAGGACTTCTTCAACTACTGGGTATGGGGTGTATATATCATAGATTCCATCGTAGTAGGTTACGCATTCTCCTTCATTGATGCACTTCTCGGCATAGATTGTTGAGTCATACTTATCAGCAAGTCTCAGAAGCTCTGTCTTCATCTTTTCCCTTCTGTCTCTGAAGAAATTGACTATCAAGCTTTGCATCTTCTGCTTTACAGAAGCATGAAGACGGGCTTTTGAATATAGTGCCAAGAGCTTAGTGTATGGCTGTGGATTCCAGTATCGTCTTATGACTAGATGCTCATAGCATTTAGCCGCCTGTGCCCAGTTCTTTTCAGCCTCGAAAATCTCTCCATGAGCCATTATCTCGTCAGCTTCCTTTTGAAGCGCTCTGATGGCTATTACCGATGGATGGTCTTCTGATACATCCTTGTCATTGTCGCCATTGTAGAAGTCGAACTCTGGAAGCGATGTAATCAGCTCATTGAGTTTGTAGATGTAGGTATCTTCTTCTGAAACCTCCATGTCGAAATGAGCTTCTTTGATATTATTCTTCCTTGATTCTTCGAAGGCGGCGAGTTCTTCATCCGTCATCCAAGGGGATTGGGGCGCTGGCTTAGGCTTTTCTTTTGGCTCTTCATGCGGAATCATATTACCTTCGGCATCAAGTGTATAAACAGGAAAGTTGTATTCTTCCTCTTCTTCCTTGACAATAGGCTTTGGTTTAGGCGGAGCATCAGACCATTTGGTCTGGTTGGCTGCAGGACGCATGTACCTATGCGGTTCATATTCAGCCTTGAATTTGTTCTTGTCAAAGTCTGCTTTTTCTTTCTCGGCAGATTCACGCCTCTGACTCTCTAATTCATAGAGTCTGTCAATTTCTTCTTGTGGGGTATCGCCAATGAATGTTACCTGCTCGTATGTGCCAATGGTGAGTCTGTCCACTGTTACCACAAGATAGGACTTTCCTTCAAATGTCTGGGTAGGGGAGTTGCTTGGCTTGCTTACAACAAAAACCGTCTTGCCATTGAAATCACCGCCAATAACTACAACAGGATAACCTGTGTCTGCATGTTTCAGAAGCGATTCTCTGCTTTCAGCACTGACAACAGTTTTTTGATAGTCATGAATATTTGGCTCAACCTTCACCTCTGGCGTGGCTGAATCTTTCTTCTTTTTGCAAAATAAGCTGTCGAATATACCCATTGATTATCAATACTTTTGTTAATTTTGCTATTTCTATGATTTCTTAATCAAAGAATGTGCTGTCATTATGATCGAATCAGTGCATTTAGTTGACAATTATGACTGTACCACCATCTTCAGAACGAACTCTTCTTAGGTGAATGATAGGATAATTTTGTCCAATCTTCGTTGAGTCTGTATATGGAAGCCATGAGTAATGACAATCTTCTTCAAAGTTCTCTTCACCATGGAACCTGCTGATAGCATCTCTGACAATTCGCATTTGTCTTGTGTCTGGTTGAACAGAAGTTATAAGCATAAACCCTTGACTATGACGATTGACATTGATATGAAAAGTTGTACCATAAATCGTAATATTTCGGTTTACACTATCTAAAGAAAGATTGTCGTCCTCTACACATATACGAGAAAATTCTTGTAGAAAATTATCATTCTTGATGCGTAATTCATGTCCTAAAAACTTTATGACTGTGTAAAATGACTTCTCCATTGACACATTCAACTTATTTTCTGTTGAGTCAATTTGGGTTGTAACATTATCAGATGTAGATTGCTCCTTCTTGTTACATGAGAACATACATCCAACTATAACAATGAAATATAACCACTTCATATTTATTTTAGTCTTGAAAATGAGTTTTTCCATAATTATTGTTTTTTCTCTTCCCTCAGTTCATCCAAATAACTGGCGGTAATTACACCTGATGGGAGGGCTATTATGGCCACTCCGAAGAGAGAGGAAAGCATACTTACGAAACGACCGATGTCCGTAACAGGACACATATCACCATATCCTACAGTGGTGAGCGTAACGGTTGCCCAATAGAGTGCGTCAAAGAATGAGTTGAAGGTTTGTTCGCCTGTATGAGGATTGACGTGCGGCTCGACATTGAACAACACCAAGGCTGTAACAAAGATGTACGCAATGGATATAATCAGAACGGACATGAGGATGTGGCGCTCCTTGTACAGAATCTTCGCAAACGTTGCTATTGGTTTCGAGTACCATGCCAGTTTCATTACGCGAATGATTCTGAGCAATCTAACGAAACGCAATAATCTGAATGCTGGATTAAAGATTGAAATGGCTGGAAGAATGGACAGCAAATCAATGACAGCCATAAAGGTGAATGGATATAGACAGAAGGATTTATTTCCTTTCTTCAATCTGATGTCTGCAGTTATCCATCGTAAGATGTAATCAACAATGAAGATAGCTGTCGCTATCATTTCCGTTACCTTAAATACGGTATAGGTTTGCATGAACATCAGTGGCAGGATGCTCACTATGATCACACCAACCATGAACCAATCGTAATAAACACTTGCCTTTGTTGAGTGTTCAGTTCTTTCGATAATATCTTCTATTTGTTCTCTTGTCATAATTCTGTCTTTTAACCCATGTGTATAAAATCCAGTTGACTATAAGTCTTATTATAAGTGATCCATCTGCTATCTTTGCCAGTTCTCATAAAAATATGATATGGCAGTATCACAAGTACATAAACAAACGTCAGTAACATCTTAACGACAATCTTATTCAAGAACTGTCCGATAGATTTGAGATATGATAAAATCTTCTTCATTAGAACAACGTATAAATAAATGGTGCTATTGCAGAATCAGCAAATAACACGAATAGTCCTACAATTAACAACAAAATAATGATAGGCGCAAGCCACCACTTTCGTTGTGAGTAAATGTATATAAAAAGTTCCTTTATAAAATCCATATTATTTTATTATTAAGTTGTTACCAATTACCAAGGCATCTAATCCTGAGTTTATGAAAGTCCTGATTGCATCTTCAGGAGAACAAACAATCGGTTCGCCCATTACATTAAAACTGGTGTTTAGCAACATTGGGCATCCTGTCTTTTCGTTGAATGCTTCGAGCAATGAGTATAATTCTTCATTATCATTTCTATGCAGTATCTGAGCCCTTGCACTCATATCTTCATGAGTAATAGCATCAAACCCTCTTTGTTTCATCGTGTAGGTGAACATCATGTACTCGCTTTCCATTCCATGTAGCTCCATTATTTCACCTGCATACTTATCCAAAACTACAGGAGCAAATGGTCTAAACTCTTCACGGAATTTAATCTTTGAATTGACCTTATCCTTCATATCGGCTTTTCTCGGATCTGCAAGAATGCTTCTGTTGCCCAAAGCCCTTGGCCCAAATTCCATTCTTCCCTGGAACCAACCAACGACCTTACCTTCAAGCAGCAGTTCTGACACCTCTTCACATAGGCTTTTATCATCAAGATGAAGGTATGGTAGTGCGATATTCTCAATTGCAGAAATCATGCGGTCATTATCATAATCAGGACCAATGAAAGACGAGTCATTGATATTCTTATCCACCATTGACCAACAAGCCAAAGCTGCTCCAATAGCACATCCAGAGTCATCTGGCGCGTAAGGTACATACACATTGTCAAACACTTGGCTCTTTAGTATCTCACCATTTGCGGCACAATTCAAGGCACACCCACCAGAGATACAAAGAATCGACTTACCCGTTATATTCTTTACTGTTGATGCCAACTTGCAAAAAATATCTTCGGTAATCAACTGTATTGCCAAAGCGAGATTTTGGTGCGATGCGGTAATTTCCTCTCCTTCTTTTCGTTTACGGATTCCAAATAACCTTTCCCATTTATGATCATCCACCATCTTATCGGAATACATAAATGAGAAGTACTTTGTATTGAGTACAATACTTCCATCCTCATGAACATCAACCAGATTATCCTTGATGATTCTAATGAAACGTTTTGTCTCTTCCGAATCCTTTTTGCCGTATGGCGCTAATCCCATTACTTTGTATTCATCTGAGTTTACATTGAAACCCAAGAAATATGTAAATGCAGAATACAATAGTCCTATGGAGTTTGGATATACTTGCTTTTGGATTATCGTGACCTCCCCATCAGATGCACTATAGATAGAGGTCGTTGATTCCTCTCCAACTGCATCCAAAACAAGTATTGCTGCATCCTGGTATGGTGATAAGAAATATGCATTGGCAGCATGTGCCAAATGATGATCTACGAAATGGATGTCAGCTCGAACATGCCCATAAATATCCTTTAGTTCTCTCTTGATAGTCTTACGCATATTCAAACGCCCCTTGAGCCATATCGGTACAGACTTCAAGAAACGTCCATAGCTTCTTGGCGCATATACAATACTATCCTTCAAGATGCGTTCAAACTTTCTGAATGGTTTTTCGTAAAAGGCTATAACATCAACATCATCCAATGATAATCCTGCGTATTCCAAACAGAACCGAATCGCCAAGGTAGGGAAACTATTATCATGTTTTCTCCTGCTGAAACGTTCTTCCAACGCTCCAGCAACAATTCTTCCATTCACTATTAGTGCAGCAGACGAATCATGATAATATGCTGTAATACCCAATACAACCATCAGAACTTCATGTAAAAGAAATTTATACTCGGATTGTTTGCCAACAATATGTCAAGAACGAGAATAATACTTGTTATCGGAACTTCCTTCAAAATATACCGGTTTGTATTCCTATGTCGGAATATAACCGACTTTGTGGAACTTCTATCAGCAAACCATAATACTCCTAATGAGACAATGCTACCTATAATAACTCTTGTGTCAATTGGTTGATATTCTATACACCTTAATAAACGTAATGCGAAATCCTCAATGCTGTTAACATCAAATAGTTGCCACAGCAGAATGCTAATCATAAAGACTACGAATCCATAATATCTATTTCCTTTGATACTGAAGTGTCGTTCCGCTATTAGGAGTATTGCATGAATGACTCCCCATAGAATGAAAGGTGCTGTCGAATCGTGCCAGATTGCACTTACGACAAAGACCAACAAGATATTAAAACACCATTGCCTCATCGTAACTCTATTGCCACCTAACGGTATGTAAATGTAATCCCTCAACCAAATTCCTAATGTGATGTTCCATCTTTTCCAAAAGTCACGAAATGACAAACTTCGATAAGGGGATTCAAAGTTCTCAGGAAGATCTATCCCCAACAATTTACCAAAGGCAATGGCAAAAATTGAATACGCATAGAAATCAAAGAAGAAAGCTACACCATAACACAAAATGCTGCAAACCTCATTCACCCCATAGTATTCTTCGTTGCACAGGTAATAGATTCTATCCGCAATCACGTATTTATAGAAACACGCAAAAATGCACATCTTTATGGGATGGTATAACTTTTCCAATGCAGGTTTCTTTTTCTCTCGCAGCTGTCCGACAAAATCTTCCACTCTATCAATAGGTCCTGCAAAGATTTTAGGAAAGAAGAATAGGTAACAGAGGATTTCCAATGCCGTATAATTCTTGTAATCTCTATATTGGTTTACAATCAAAGATATTGCAGAAAAAGCAAATACGGAATACCCTAAGGGCAGAATTAAATCCTGTGAACCTTTCAAGGCAAAGAAGGCTGAAACAAGAATGAGAATATCTGTAACAATTATGTTCTTGCTTTTGTTCTTTCCTAAGAGTTTTGAGGACATTGCGATTATAACGGACATAACAAGGAACATCAAGATATATGTCTTGACGAAGCAAGTCAAAACAGCTACACTTGCCAACCATATTACTGTCTGATATAATTTTATCATTTTAATCGAACGTGATAGATACCATCATTGATACCGAAGACACCGGCAAACCAAAGCTCATCATCTGAAACACCAAAAGCTGGATCCCACTCATTACCAATCGTATGGGTTATCTGTCGGCTTTGCTTCTGTTCTAAGTCGTAGATGAACAAATCCCAATTTGCGTCTTTGTTACCAGCATACGCAATATACTTTCCTGATGGCGATATGGCAATATCCCAAATGTCGTATGGCTGCTTCAATACGACAGATTTTTTACCCGTAGTCACATCATATTTTTTAATAACGAAGTGACAATCACGTGTTTCTTTCTGAATGTAGTAGATGTAACGTTCGTCATTCGAGAATACAGGTCGCCAGCATTCTGCTCCATCCTTAAATTGCGTTTGTCTGCCTGTTGGAATATTGTAAATAGCAATATATGGGATTGTTTCATCCAATGTCCAGCAAGGGAATACTATCTTTGTTGCCGATTTACTGATACAAGGAATTGATCCTTTTGCAGGTTTCTTGTTAATGGCAATCTGATTGTTTTTCAGGAAGTCATAGAGTACAACATCAGTATTCAATGATTCTTGTTCACCCTCGGTAAACAAAAGGTATCTGCCATCATTTGAAATCATTGGATGTACGAGTTCGCTAACACCTCTCCATAATTCTTCTCGATTGCGATTGTTGATATTCAATCTGTTAACGGTATAATAATGTTCAGTTTGAGATTGATACACCATAGTACCATCAGCATGAATCGTTGGATAACGTTCATGGTAATTACCTTCGCTCAGATATTCATATTTACCACTAATCGCACTCATTTCCCTGACCAATCTTTCTGCTATAAGTTGATGACCAGTCACATTCATGTGCTCGTCATGGGCAAAGAACGGAAATGTAGAAGATTGGCAGAACTCGGATGTCAAGTCATAAAGCTGCAATCCCAAATCATTAGCAACCGATTGGCATAATTTGTTTGGAATAGTCAGATCTATTTCGTCTTTACTGATATTGTATGCTTCCAAAACCTCCTTCAACAATTCTGGCGAAACCTGTTCTTTTGAAGGGATAAAGATCAGTACCAACTGACCACCTACAGCCTCAACCTCTTTCTTGAATTCTCTGATGCAATCTTTGAAAGCCCTCTTGTCGGACTCCTTGTAATCGGATGTTTGCTTAAAGAAGATATTGTTGTCGATATTGTCTTCCTTGTTTGGAAAGAAAGGTTCCGTCCATCTACCCAACGGAAGCTCATCGCTGTTGGCTATATTGTATTCAAAGTAACGGTATAATGCCGACCACTCCATGATATAGTCCTGTAATGATGGCACATGTTCCTTGATATTCATGAAGTCATTGAAAGCTCCTATCTGGAGGAATACAACCCTTGGTGACAACTCTTTACCCTTGTCCTTGAAATAATTCAACTCGTCATAAAGACCAGCTCCACTTATTCCTGCATTGACTATTACCTTGTCAGGAAAGTCTTTATAAATCATTGATGAGAATAACTGATTGTATTCAACCTGAGCACCTTGTGTGTAGGAATCTCCGATAAACAACCAATCACATTTCTCAATTTTCTGATCTTGTGAGGTTAAGTCATCAACCCTATAACCCTGGCAATTTGTCTTGTAACGTGTTACAAATTCCGGGTCATTAAACTGTTGGTCAAGATAAGGCTTGTTGAAATAGTATTTCCCATGCAGTTCATACAGGTTTGGTATATCTTTATCAGCATACACCATTGTGAAAATTACTTCTGCATGAAAAAGAATGCTCGCAATAGCTGCAAGGTTGAATGCCCATACTTTCAATCTTAAACTACGATTTTTTGAAATAGCAAATCCGAGTATAACAATGAGCAAGGGTAACAAAAAAGTAATGACCATACTCTGGTAGTATAGCCATAAAACTATTGGATTCCACAATAGCAGTAGTACCAATAGTAGGTTCATTGCTTTCAATCGCTTTCGTGTCATTCTACGTCAAAGAAGCAATCTGCGATTTAATCTGATTTTCAAATGTCGCTTTCTCCATGCTATCCAGTTTGGACGTTGTCTTCAGTACTTTTAAGTTAGCGACATTAGGCCATCCCATCATATCCAGTAGAGGATCTAATGACGAGAGGTATAATGTAGAGAATCTATTCCTATTGAACTCCATCCAGCAAATACCATTTGCCTTACGTGCTGTATAAAGAGAAATACGGCAGGTCTGAATGTTTGGAGTGATATTGAATACATTGCACGCTACATAGTACATAAGCGACAAACAGGTATAAGCATAATCCTGTTGTAGATCACCTTGCGTCTTAGCACGTACGGAAATCTTACCCGTTGTCTTCAAGGACGCCTTATTCATTGGAACTTTCAACGAAGGGTCTTCAGTCAGTTCTATGCTTACATCAATACTCTTAGCAGCCTGATTGTATTTGTAATCTAGCTCAATGATGAATGGTACAATCAACGTATTAGGGAATGAGTGGAAGGCATCATCAACGATATGGCTCGCACCATCAATGATCTCCTGTTGTGCTCTTACGCTCGCATCATATACTTTCTTGAAAGAAGCATTGGCTCTATCAGCTTGTGCCTTTTCTATAAGGTTGAACAATTTCTGAATCTCATCCCATGCGTCCATACGTTCCTTCTTAACTTTCTCAAGGTTTGCCTTGATAAAATCTGACTCGCTCACAGAAGAACCTTTTGGATTATGATTCAAATTTCTTGCCTCGTTCACCACAAGATTTTTTGCTTCGTTGTCCGATGGCTTCTTGATGTCCAATGTCTTCCACTGGTATGCGCCTTGTGGTTTTACATTCTGTTGAACA
>JAQXZK010000012.1 GCA_029227175.1 Bacteroidales bacterium
TCAGGGCATCCCGAGACGCGCCATGCAGCAGGCACGCCAAAGGGTCGATGCCTGCTACAAGAAAATCGTCGGGAGCATCAATGCCTATGCTTTCCTCTCGGAAGACCAGCGCGAGTTCAGCGACATCATCCATTTCGCCAACGCCCAGATACGCCGTTACCGGAATGTGGAGCTGAACAGGCCGGCAACGGCTGCGGAAGAGTCTGTCAGAGAAGCCACCGGGCAGCAGCCGCAGTCCGCCGAGGCGGAATCCACATCGGCAGCAAAGACAACCCATGCAGGGGCCTACTCCCCATCGTCCCCACTGTCGGAACAAAAGGAGGGAAATACCGGCAGTACAGACCGCACAAGAAGACCCCGGGAAAAACTGTCCAACGTTGTCTGAACAGGGAAAAAACACAAACAACACAGGAAGGATGTCCCGGTTGTCAGTCGTTGCCAGCCGTCAGGTTCCGCGTTGTCTGAAAAATCAGGTCTGCGCACACGTGCAAAGACGGTTTTTTCACTATTTTTGCAGAAAATTTCGGATACATGACTTGGCTTTCAAACTATATACAGTTACCCATTACAGATCCGACGTGGATTTTCTTCCTCGTACTGATAATCATTCTCTTTGCTCCGTTGCTGCTGCAGCGCATCCATGTTCCTCATGTCATCGGACTTATCCTGGCAGGAGTCATCGTAGGGCCATACGGACTGAACATCCTGGAACGCGACAGCAGCTTTGAACTGTTCGGCAAGGTAGGCATTTACTACATCATGTTCCTGGCCGGACTGGAGATGGACATGGGAAACTTTGCCCGACACAGTAGGCTGGGCGCGGTATTCGGACTGCTTACCTTTGCCATTCCCTTCCTGACGGGATGGGTGGTCGGCGTCTACGTACTGCATTATACCACCCTGACTTCGCTGCTGCTGTCGTGTATCTTCTCCTCACACACGCTCGTGTCCTACCCCATCGTCAGCCGACTGGGTGTGGAGAAGCACATCAGCGTCGTGCTTTCCATCATTGCCACAGTCGTTGCCACATTCCTTTCCCTGCTTATTCTGGCCGGCGTGGTAGGCTCTGCAAAAACAGACGGGAGCTGGTTCTTCTGGCCAGCCTTCTTCACCAAACTGTTTTGCTGGCTGGCGTTCGTGGTACTCGTCATTCCCTACGTAGGGAGAGCCTTCCTCCGCCACTTCAACGACCGCGTCATGCAATATATCTTCATCCTTGCCACGGTGTTCCTGTGTGCAGCCACCGCCGAACTGGCCGGACTGGAAGGGCTGCTGGGAGCCTTCCTCGCAGGACTGGTCTTGAACCGGCTCATACCCAAAGTATCGCCCCTGATGACCCGTATAGAATTTATCGGCAACGCACTGTTCATTCCCTACTTCCTCATCGGTGTAGGCATGATTATCAACGTGAGGATACTCTTCCAAGACCCAAAGATTCTGTGGGTCATCGGCGTCATGCTGCTCACGGCCACCTGCACCAAGTGGATTGCCGCAGTCGCGATGCAGAAGTTATACCGGATGAAGTGGCACTCACGACTGATGATGTTCGGCCTGACCGACGCCCATGCAGCCGGAGCACTGGCCATCGTGATGATTGGACGAAGAATCGAACTGTCTCCCGGCGTGTTCCTGATGGACGACACGGTGCTGAACGGTACGGTGATGATTATCCTCCTGTCATGCATCATCTCCTCACTCGCCACGGAACGCGCAGGCCGGCACATCGCCATCAGTAATACCTCTCTGGACGACAACCGAGGCAGGCACCATGGCAAGTGCATGGTGGCACTGGGAAACCCGCTGACGGTAGATAACCTGACACAACTCTCACTCATGATACGTAACCCGAAGATGGCCGACGGGCTGATTGGCATATCCGTGGTCTACGAAGACGAGAACTCGGAGAAACGCCTGGCAGCCGGGAGGCAGAACCTGGAGAAGGCCGTCAAGATTGCCGCATCGGCAGACGTGAAACTGACTCCCATCAGTCGCATCAGCACAAACATCACCTCCGGCATCGTACACGCCATGGCCGAGTATGACGTGGGAGAGGTCATTATCGGCATACACCACCGCATGAACATCTCTGACTCGTTCATCGGGAAAATAAACGAGAACCTCATACACTCCACCCATCAGGAGATTATACTCGTGAGGTGTATCATCCCGCCAAGCACCTTCCGACGCATAGACATCGTCATGCCACCGAAAGCCGAATACGAAGTAGGTTTTTACAAGTGGCTGGAACACGTATGCCGCATGGGAGACATCTTAGGCTGCCGGATGCACTTCTACACGAACGACGAAACCTACGCCCACATCCGACGATATATCAACAAACTGCACCGCAACCTGCGCACCGAATACGACAACTTCGACAACTGGGACGACCTGCTCCTGCTGAGCAACAAGGTGGAGTACGAGAATCTCCTGGTCTTCGTAACAGCCCGACGAGGATTCATCTCATACGACCCGCAGTTCGACCGGTTGCCCATGCAGATCTCCAAGTATTTCGCCAATACAAGTGTGATGATTATCTATCCGGACCAGAACGGAGACTCGCTGGAGAAAGTCACACTGTTCAATTCGGTACCCCATCCCTAAGATTCTAACCATAAACAGACAACAACACCATACACCTCGCTATATGATTGTACTGCAAGGCATCACCAAACGTTTCGGCACACTGCAAGTGCTACGAGGCATCGACCTCTCCATCGAACAGGGAAAGATCATCAGCATCGTAGGACCCAGCGGAGCCGGAAAAACAACACTGCTACAGATTATGGGTGCGCTGGACAGACCGGACTCGGGACACGTATTCTTCGACAACAAGGACATCTTCGCCCAAAAGGAGAAAGCCCTGTCCAGGTTCCGCAACCAACACATAGGCTTCGTGTTCCAGACACACCGGCTGCTGCCCGAGTTCACCGCATTGGAAAACGTCATGATACCGGCCCTGATTGCAGGAACAGACAAAAGCAACGCTGCACGCAAAGCCAAAGAACTGATAGAACTGATGGGGCTGAGCGACCGATTGAAACACAAGCCGGCACAAATGTCGGGCGGAGAGAACCAACGCATTGCCGTGTGCAGAGCCTTGATAAACAACCCTTCGGTCGTGCTTGCCGACGAACCATCGGGCAGCCTCGACACAAAAAACAAGGAAGAACTACACCGGCTGTTCTTTGAACTCAGAGACAAACTGGGACAAACGTTTGTCATCGTGACCCACGACGAACAACTGGCAAAAACAACCGACCAGACCATACACCTGCGAGACGGAATCATCGAACAAATACCTGCAATCATATGAAAATCACCTTCTCAATCAACTATTATACCTACAACGGCGAGACCCTTTACATACGCACCACCCAACAAAGGAAAGGAAAATCCTACACGACGGATCACGCCATGACTTCGCCCGACAATCACAGATGGGAAGCCGAGATAAACACGTCCTCACCCCATTTCTCCTACTATTACCTGGTCAAGAAAGACGACAAGGCGATTCGGGAAGAATGGAGAGGAACAACCCGCTACGTAACCACCGACGAAGCATGCCGGCTGAGCGTGCACGACGCATGGAAAGACATACCGGCAGACAGCTATTACTATTCTTCGGCATTCACGGAAGCCTTTGCGAGAAGACCACTCTCTACAACTCCCATCAGCTACGCCAACAAGACCGTCCTGCTGCGTGTAACCGCTACCCGACTGCGTTCGAACGAAAGACTGGCTGTATTGGGCAACCAGGAGGCACTTCACAACTGGGACACGCAACGGGCCATTCAGCTGGAGGAGGTACAACCCAACGAGTGGCAACTCGTGCTGGATGCCGAAACGCTCACAACGCCCATGATCTATAAGTTCCTGGTCATCGACAACCGGACAGGCCAGACCGTCAGATGGGAAGAACGCGACAACCGGACACTCAACCTGCCACTCCTCACCGACAGAGAAGCCATGGCCATCAACGTAGAACCGGTACGCCTGTCAACTGAAGACTGGAAAGGAGCCGGATGTGTCATACCCGTCTTCTCACTGCGCACCCAACAGAGCTTTGGCGTCGGTGACTTCGGAGACCTGAAGCAGATGATTGACTGGATTGCCATGACCGGACAACGCGTGCTGCAGATACTGCCCATCAACGACACGACCATGACCGGCTCGTGGACAGACTCCTATCCCTATAACAGCATCTCCATCTACGCACTCCACCCGCAATACATCTGTCTGTCGGCATTGCCCCCGCTCCAGAACGCCAAGAAAGCCAAGGAGTTCGAGAACATACGCGTGAGACTGAACACCCTCTCCAAGATAGACTACGAAGCGGTACATAAAGCCAAGCAGGCCTACCTGCGACTGCTCTACGCCCAAGAAGGCGCAACCATCATGCAGCGCACAGACTATCAAGAGTTCAAAAAAGAGAACGAAGAATGGTTGCTGCCCTATGCCGCCTTCTCACACTTGCGCGACACATTCGGTACACCCGACTTCCACACATGGCCGAATTACCGGTCCTACAACAAAGCGGCCATAGCCCGACTCTACCAGAAGTCAGGCAAAGAAATAGACTATTACATCTTCCTACAATATATCCTGCACATACAACTGCTTGAAGCAAGCCGCTACGCCCGCTCCAAAGGAGTGGTCATCAAAGGCGATATCCCCATCGGCATCAGCCGCAACAGCGTTGAAGCATGGGTAGAACCTCACTACTTCAACATGAACGGGCAGGCTGGAGCACCGCCCGATGCTTTCTCGACAAACGGACAAAACTGGGGCTTCCCAACCTATAACTGGGATGTCATGGCTAAAGACGGCTGCCAGTGGTGGGTGAAGCGTTTCCGCAAAATGGCAGTCTACTTCGACGCCTACAGGATTGACCACGTGCTGGGGTTCTTCCGGATATGGGAGATTCCGCTGCACGCCGTCCACGGCCTGTTGGGGCAGTTCTCTCCGGCACTACCCATGAGCGAAGCTGAGATTGAAGGCTACGGATTGCCGTTCCATCGCGAAGAATATACCCAACCACACATCAACGACATCGTCATCACAAGCACCTTCGGCGAACAAGCCCAGTACGTCAAACAAACATTCCTGACCAAACAACCGGTAGGCTACAAACTGAAGAGAGAGTTTGACACACAACGCAAGGTAGAGACATACTTCAAGAACAGGGAAGATGCCGTCTCAGTCAAGATTCGCGACGGTCTTTATTCGCTCATCAGCGACGTGCTTTTCGTCGTGGACAGGAAAGACCCGCACGGCTATCATCCACGCATCGCAGCCCAGTTCAGCCATTCGTATCAGGCTCTCCATTTTGAGCACAAAATGGCCTTCGACAGACTGTACAACGATTACTATTACAGCCGGCACAACCAATTCTGGTATAACGAAGCAATGAAGAAATTGCCCCTCCTCACGGCAGCGACGCGCATGCTCGTCTGTGCGGAAGACCTGGGCATGGTTCCTGAATGTGTGCCCTGGGCCATGAAAGACCTTCGTATTCTCACACTCGAGATTCAAAGCATGTCCAAGAGCCCCTACCATGAATTTGCCAGACTAAACGAAAATCCCTACTGCTCGGTAGCAACCATCTCCACACACGATATGGCCACCCTACGCGGATGGTGGGACGAAGACCCCGGCAGAACACAACGCTACTACAACCAGTCGTTGAGTCATCAAGGAACAGCACCTCACCCCGCACCCGGACAGCTCTGCGAGGAAATCATCACCGCCCACCTGGCATGTCCATCCATGCTATGCCTGTTGAGCTGGCAAGACTGGCTCAGCATGGACGAAAGCCTGCGCAACCCCGACACTGCCTCCGAACGCATCAATATTCCTGCCAACCCACGAAACTACTGGCAGTACCGTATGCATATCAGCATAGAACAACTCATGACATCCTCATCCCTGAACAAGAAAATACACTCACTGATAGAGGAGAACGGACGAGGATAGGACATGACCTGACACGGAATATCTCTCTGACAGAATCATTAGGACTTAGGATCATAGAAAGAGGCTGTGCCGTAATTCATATTTACAACACAGCCTCTTGAATGTCTTTCCGAGAATGACAAGGCCAACGCTGTCCGACAGGCTCGCGTCGTCAGGCCTCACTTCTCACAGAATCTTTCCGCAAAGACGGAAACGCAAACAAGGATAGACCGGAATCTTGGTCATCGTCTTCAACACATCTCCTTCATCGCCTCCCAAGTCCGAACTCTTGAGCTCCTTATCCTGGCAATATACACTTGGCTTGCCCCAATAACGCACACCCAGCTCTACCATAAAGCCCACACGATGAGACTTCGGCACAGCGCGGCCAAAACCAATTCCAAAGTAAGGCTGCACAGGAGAGACCTTGTAATAAGCATTGACATTACCCTGAGCATCCGGTTCCAAGAGATAGTCACCCAGTTCGAGTCCAATCTTCTGTGGAGGATTCAATGCGTTATATGCGGCAATCTGCTTCAACTCCTCCTTCCCGCCGGTGTTATAGACTTCAACAAACTTGTCCTTGCCCGCATAGAATCCTGCCGTCAGATGGAAACTGCTTCTCTTAGAAGGATAGTAGTCGAGCAACATGGATAGGTCAAGCATATTCATCTTTCCCTCTATGTCAACATCTGATAGAGAAATACCGGATACCGAAGTATTGATATCCAACTGACTTTTCACCTTTATCTTCGGCATAAAATTCATGCCTACGCGAAACTGCAAATGAGAGCCCAACGTCGTACCAAGGTCAAAGCCAATGCCGGTTGTTCCGACATTCACGCCAACGGCATAATGACGAAATGCTTCACTCTGAGCACGGGTGGCCACGCATGACACTGTTACCACCAATAATGACAACAAAACTTTCTTCATCATTTTCTATTTATTTTAGGGTTAAATTAGGATTATATTCATACGACAACACGCTTGTCTGAATTAAAGACAATCTGCTTTGTCTCATCGCTTTGACAGGAAAAACGACTTCATCAAAGCTGCACATTCGTCCTCCATAACGCCCTGCCGAACGACAGTCTTGGGATGAAGCGCCTTGGGAGCAAATTTCAGATAGCCACGTTTCTCATCACGTGCACCAAAGACAAGAGTCCCCATCTGAGACCATCCTATGGCTCCGGCACACATCACACAAGGCTCCACCGTCACGTACAGCGTACATTCATTGAGGTACTTGCCGCCCAAAGCCGAAGCGGCAGCCGTGATGGCCTGCATCTCCGCATGAGCCGTCACATCCGTGAGTGTTTCGATCAGGTTATGTGCACGAGCGATAATGCGGTCCTTGCACACAACAACCGCACCGACCGGAATCTCATCCGCCTCAAACGACCTGCGAGCCTCCTGCAGGGCCTGCTTCATGTAATAGGAATCATCCATTGGATTATTTCTTTTCAACGTCGCATCTCCGATTCATTAAAAAGCATCGGATAGTCGGCCACCATCTTTTGGAAAACCGTCTTCATAGCCAACTCGCGAAGCCATCGCGACTTGTTCGTCACCTTGTACTTCTTAAAATACTGCTCCAAAATCCGCTGCTCAGAATCGCCAACGCGCAAAGCAATATAGGCACGACGATTCTTGGGGACCGGCACGACAATAGGTTTCTTTCTCTTTGACGATTTCTTTTTCATAGTCATCGCAAAAATAAAAGATTTAAACGATTTAAAAAAAACAAAAACTGTATTTTTGCACGAAATTCCAGAAATAACCGTAATTATGGCACGACACAACGAGTTAGGGATTGAAGGTGAGGAGATTGCCTGTCATTATCTAGAAGAGAAAGGCTATGTCATCCTCGAACGCAACTGGCGCAGCGGCAAGCACGAAATCGACATAGTGGTATCCAAGGACAAGGAACTGGTATTTGTTGAGGTAAAGACACGAAGTGAAGCATACACTAAGGAAGCAATCGAAGCCGCCTACAGCAGAAAGATAAACTTTCTGGCTGCGGCAGCAAACCATTATCTACAGGGACACGACACAGGTAACATGCAACCGCGCTTCGATTTCATCACAATCGTCTACTCAAATGGACATTTCAACCTGGAACACATGGAAGACGCCTTCTTCCCTCCGCTTCGTGGCTACCGATAAATATAGATGTAGCAACATGAGAAACTATACGCTGTTATCCATAGCCGAGACAACGTCTACCAACCACTGTCTCAACGAACTCTGCAAGACACAACACATCGCAGAGTTCACCTGTGTGCAGACGCCCTTCCAAACAGCAGGAAGAGGGCAGCAAGGAAACTCCTGGGAATCCGAACGAGACAAGAACCTGCTCTTCAGCTTAGTGCTCTACCCCACATTCATAGAAGCACGTCAGGGGTTTATCCTGTCCGAGATTGTCGCACTCTCCATTCGAGAGGAATTGTCTACCTACACCCCTGATGTATATATCAAATGGCCTAATGACATCTATTGGCAGGACAAGAAAATCTGCGGCATACTGATTGAAAACATCCTTCAGGGAAAGAACATAGACCAGTGCATCGTGGGATGTGGCATCAACATCAACCAGGAGACATTCCGGAGTGATGCTCCTAACCCTGTCTCGCTGCTCCAGATTACCGACCAAGAGACCGACAGACAGGAGATTCTGGACGGCATCATGCACCGCATACAGCACTATTACAAACTTCTGCAAGAGCAACCCCAAACGGCCCAACCGGCTATTCACACGGCATACATGGACGCGCTCTACCGACGAGAAGGCTTCTATCCCTTTGCCGACAAGAACGGTCTGTTCCAAGGACAGATTGCACGCATAGAACCCGACGGTCATCTCGTCATAACGGAAGAAGAAAGCGGCATGGAACGGAGATACATGTTCAAAGAAGTCAGGTTTGTTATCAACAAACGCACACTTTGACCATACTACCCCGTATTTGCCCAAAGAAATAGAGGCAAGTAACCCGATATTTCAAGAATTATGCTTATGTTTGCCGAAAGGATTCAATCAAAAATCAATACAGAAACTATATGGCTACCTATAAGAGAATACTTCTCAAACTAAGCGGAGAAAGTCTGATGGGCAAGAAGCAATACGGCATTGACGAAGAACGTCTGGCCGAATACGCCTCCCAAATTAAGGAAATACATCAGCTCGGCATCCAAATTGGAATCGTAATTGGCGGAGGAAACATCTTCCGCGGACTCAGCGGAGCAAGCAAAGGATTTGACCGCGTGAAAGGAGACCAGATGGGCATGTTAGCCACCGTCATCAACAGTCTGGCATTAAGTTCGGCCCTGGTTGCTGCTGGAGTAAAGGCACGCGTACTGACCGCCGTGCGCATGGAGCCTATCGGAGAATACTACAATAAATGGCGCGCCATCGAATGTATGGAAGCCGGAGAGGTAGTCATCATGTCGGCCGGAACAGGCAATCCGTTCTTTACCACCGACACCGGCTCAAGCCTGAGAGGCATAGAGATTGAAGCCGACGTCATGCTGAAAGGAACACGTGTCGACGGCATCTACACCGCAGACCCGGAGAAAGACCCCACAGCAACCAAGTTCCACGATATTACCTACGACGAGGTTCTCAAGCGTGGACTGAAAGTCATGGACCTGACAGCAACCTGCATGTGCAAAGAGAATAACCTCCCCATCATTGTCTTTGATATGGACACCGTTGGCAACCTCAAGAAAGTACTCTCTGGCGAGGAAATCGGCACACTCGTACATAACTAACCAAAACACAAGATAACCCCAAAAGCAACAAAGAAACATATGAAAGACGTAAAAGAAATACTTGGAGAAGCGCAAGAAAGCATGGACATGGCAGTAATGTATCTGGAAGACGCATTGGCGCACATTCGTGCAGGCAAAGCTGATGTACGCCTCCTGGACGGCATCCGTGTAGACTCATACGGTTCAATGGTTCCTATTAACAACTGTGCAGCCGTGACAACTCCTGATGCACGAACCATCGCCATCAAGCCCTGGGACAAGAGCATGTTCCGCATTATTGAAAAAGCCATCATAGACTCCTCCCTCGGCATCATGCCTGAGAACAACGGCGAAATCATCCGCCTGGGCATCCCTCCTTTGACAGAGGAACGCCGTCGCCAACTGTCCAAACAATGTAAATCGGAAGCTGAGCAAGCTAAAGTGAGCATCCGAAACGCACGTAGAGACGCTATCGACGCCTTCAAGAAATCAGTTAAAGACGGTTTGGCCGAAGACGCGCAGAAGGGTGGCGAGGAAAAGCTTCAAAAGATGCACGACAAGTACATCAAACAAATAGAAGATATCTACGCTGCAAAGGACAAGGAAATCATGACCGTCTAAATGCACGGACTCATCACAAAAAACACCGGAAGCTGGTATCTTGTCCACACCGATGACGGACAAGACATCGAATGTAAGATAAAGGGGAACTTCCGACTCAAAGGCATCCGTAGCACTAATCCTGTCGCTGTGGGCGACAGGGTGGAAATTATCGTCAATACAGAAGGAACAGCCTTCATCAGCCAGATTGACGACCGGAAAAACTACATCATCAGGAAGGCTTCCAATCTCTCCAAGCAAAGCCATATCCTGGCAGCCAACGTTGACCAATGCCTCCTGATAGTGACCATCAACTACCCCGAAACCTCTACAACATTCATCGACCGTTTCTTGGCATCGGCCGAGGCCTACCGGGTGCCGGTGAAACTTGTATTCAACAAAATCGACCTCTATAACGAGGACGAGCAACACTATCTGGATGGACTGATAAACCTATACACAACAATAGGCTATCCCTGCTTCACGATTTCCGCACTTCAAAGAGACGGTATCGATGCACTCAAAGAGGAACTGAAGGAGAAGATAACACTCTTCTCCGGCCACTCGGGTGTTGGAAAATCCACACTCATCAACGCCATCATCCCCGAAGCTGACACCAAGACAGGCGAAATCTCTCAATCTCACCTGAAAGGGATGCACACCACGACCTTCAGCGAGATGTTCCCGCTGGGCAGCGACAACAGCTACATCATCGACACGCCCGGCATTAAGGGATTTGGAACCTTCGACATGGAGGAGACCGAGATCGGGCACTACTTCCCCGAGATTTTCAAGTTCTCTGCCAATTGTAAATATGGCAACTGCACACATCGCCACGAACCCGGCTGCGCCGTGCTTGAAGCCATCAACCAGCACTACATCAGCGAAAGCCGTTATAACTCCTACCTCAGTATTATCGAAGACAAAGAAGAGGCTAAATATCGTACAGGCCTCAAGAAACGATAGAAGCAAGGAACTTTTACCGCACAGAATTAGCCCCAAATCGGCCAACAGACCGATTTGGGGCTAATTCTACAAATGACTTTGGATTTATTTCAGCAAAGGAGTAACTTCAACGATCGGCTTCGTTCTGCGACTGTCTTCCTGCTTCCACTCAATAGCAATTTGCTTCTGCTCATTAGGTAGCAAGGACAGATAGTTGTCTTCGTACATCACCGGGAGTATCTGCTCCCCATCATCACCCTTTAAGTTAATGCGCACAAACAAGGCAGGCACATCAGAGGTATTCTTCAACGTCAGACATCCGCTGTACTGACCATTCTGCAAGGTGTACTTGAAGTCCTGTTTCAGGCGGGCACGCTTCATGCCGTTCAACGCCTGGAGACAAGTGGGTTTAACACCCTTGATATAGAAGTTCTCCGAAAGGACTTCTTCTCCTTCCTTCAAATACAGTTTGACAAAATACACCTCGGTCAGTTTATCCTTGGCCGCATCAAGCGAGATGCTCTTGACCGTTGTATCCTCTTCACTCTGTATCTCAGCTTCAGCATCCAGCACCACCTCGCCATTTAAGTTAAGAATCAGCGCACAAACAGTGAGAGACGGATGACTGCCCGCACTATAGTTCACCACCTCCACCAGATTCTCTACCGGATTCAACTGGATATGTAATGGTTCGTTGGCATGCTTACAACCAAAATAAGCAGCAGTAGGTTCCAAATAGTAATCGTAGGTTTGCCAAACCATGGAAGGCCAACACGGATGTGACATCCAGAGCAACAAACCCTTTCGCTGGATACTGCGCGACTCGAACATGGCCCGATAGCCCTCGTAATTCACCCATTGTGCATATCGGGCGAAGTCTGAGAGGTTGTCTGGGAAACCAAACGCATCCTGAACGAGCTGGTTGAAACTGCTTCCCGACTGTGCTCCGGCCATGGTGAAGTCATGCTTTCCCCACTGATCGTTTTGTGGCCACAAGGCATCAGGTGACAAGGTGCGCAAGAGACCTTCATAGCTCAGCACGCAAGGCATACCACGTTCAGAGTGGAATCTGTCATTACCATTCTTCAGCAAGAAATACTCACGTGGTTCCAAAGCACGATAAGGTCCATGACCGGACACGATATTGTCTGCCGAACTGGAGATATAATGAATGTCAGCATGCCACTCGTCTATGATACGGCGCAAACCGTCATCCAACGTCTTGGGTGGATAGCCCTCGTTGCGACCACAATACAAGGCAATGCTGGGATGATTGCGAATTCGCTTAACCATGTCTACGGCATTCTCAAGGAACATCTTCTCATCGTCCGGTTCCGGGCCGTCGGCAGGATTTGCCAACCAGAAGTCCTGCCACACCATGATGCCATGACGGTCGCAAGCCTCATAAAACTCGTTGTCGCCTATCATACCTACCCAATTCCGAATCATCGTGAAGTTCATGTCAGCATGATAGGCTACTGCTGCATCATATTCACGAGCTCTATAGTTCAAGTTATTCTCAGAGAAACCCCAGTTTCCACCACGCCCGATGAAGCGACGCCCATTGACATAGAGTTTCAAAATGCCGTTACTCTCGTCGTAAGTCATCTGGCGGATACCGGCCTTATAGGTCACCTCATCAACAGTTGCTCCGTGCTGTTCAAACGAAAATCCAGCATCGTAGAGATGGGAACTGCCATATCCGCGAGGCCACCACAAACGCATCTGACGTTCTCTCAACTGCTCATACTCGGATGGGGAAAAGCGTACGATTTTCTCCTCGCCCGCCAATAAAGCTACCGGTCGTTCAAAGCCTATCTCACCTACATAACCCTTCACCACACCGCTGACGGCCTTATCCGTTACATTCCGGACAACAACCTCCGGTGTCAAGGTTGCCAGGGTATCAGGCAAGTTCAGACGAACGAGCAGAGCCGGATCCTCCAACACGACATCACCCTTGGCAGTGAGGAAGACATCATTCCAGATTCCGACATTACGTCCACGGGTAGACGTAATCCAATCCCAACCTATAGTGGCATGGAACGTGGGGTTATCTGCCCCTAAGATACCTCCGTTGTAGTCCGTGCTGACTGAGTTCTTCTCTTTTACGCCACCAAAATGGGCATTGCATATCACCTCGACGGCCAAGACATTATGTCCTTCTCGAATCAACTCGCTCACATCAAAAGCGGCACGCGTAAAGGCTCCCTCAATACGCCCTACCGACTCACCGTTCAGCCACACGTTGGCCTTCCAGTTGATGCCGTCAAAATGCAGGAACAAATGTCGGCCACGCATGGATGCTGGCAGTTCAAACGTATTGCGATACCAGAAGTTGCTGTGGAAATAGGACTCGGAGATATAAGAAATGTTATCGGCATAATTCGGATTGGGAACAGCACCCGCATTGACAAAGCTTGTCAGCACCGTTCCGGGTACTGTGGCCGGAAGCCACGAAGCATCGTCAAAGGAAGACAAAGATACCTCCTGGCCGGAAGCCTCCACCTCAGAAGCACGCACCACCTTCCAGTTTCCACCGGAGAGCACTATGCGATTGTCTTCGGCAGCCGGCTGTGCATGGGCGATGGCAACCAAACCACCACGACCCATAACCTTCAGCTCGCTCAAGACATAAGGTTGCCCATCGGCCGACTTGTCCATGCTTATGCGGACATAACGCCCCTTCGCATTGACCGCCAGTTCGTCTACCTTGGCTTCTCCACCCGGCAAGTTGGCCAGATTCTTCCACGACCTGCCGTCCGAAGATGTCTGCACAATTCCTTGCACGGCCTTGTTCACCCAATGCAGACTGATACGGTCAAACGTTGAAAGACTTCCCAAGTCTACGCAGACCCACTCTGCCCCTGCACCCTTGCTCGTCCAAGCACTGGTGAAGAGACGCTCGTCGCGCATCTGTATCAACTCTCCTCCCCTGCGGAAGTCAAGATTGCTGAAGCGCCAGAAGCCTGCTCCCTTCATCTTCAAGTTCAGGCGGAAGAAAGCATAAGACTGAGAGGCATCCAACTTGAACGTACGAGTAAAATCCGTCAGGGTGAGTCCCTGAGCATCATCCTCCAAGCCACAGCCACGAGAGATACGCCGTGTAGGGCGTTTCTGTTCTATCTGTTTGCCTTTCTCTAGGAACAAGGTCTGCCAGTTCTCTCCGTCCGTCGAGCCGGTCACAGACACCTCATAACCATCGGTTGCCTGAGCTGGATCATAAGCTATCATGCCGGTCATGGAAAGTTCGTCGGGCATGGCATCCCAATGTTGCAGCCATAGCTGGACATAAGTATCCTCGCCATAAGCCGTATTAGCGGTATGGGGATTTTCGTCAAAGAGGTACTCCTGTTCACGACGGGCAAAGACAGTGTCTTTTGTAGAGACAACGAATGTCTTGGGATAGTCCTCCGTAACGATTCCGTCAGTCACTAATTGTGCTGTCTGTGCATAGCCCTCACACGAAGAATGTGTGGCCAAGCGGTAGAGTGCCAAATTGCGGTATGTCGTGTCAGGCACCATGTGAGGTGCAAAGTTCTCGGACGGACTGCCCGGATAGCGTCCGATGCCCAATGTCCGGGAAACTTCTTCAGACTCTGTCACCGGGCCACGGCACGATGTGGTGGCTAAAAGAAACATCCATACATATATGAATGTGCGTTTCATAGTATCAAAGCATTAAAAAGTTGTTTCTGTCGTTCCTTCGGACTTACTTCACAATAGGTCTACCGGCCTGTACCCAACCGTTGAATCCGACGTTGAGTTCCACAACCTGGTAACCCATGTCTGCCAGTATCTTGGCTGCCTTCTTGCTTCTCTTGCCACTGCGACAGTAAAGGGCAACGGTCTTGTCAGGAGAAAGCTTTTCGCGGGCCTTTGTAGTAAAGTCATCTTGCAAGACGTCAATATTCAGGGTGGAAGCGATGTGTCCGTCGGCATATTCCTCAGCAGAACGCACATCAAGACGAACCACGCTTGCATCGGCTATTACTGTCTCAAATTCTGCTACACCAACGCTTCGGAACCCCTTTTCCTGTGCGCCACAACCTGCCAACCCAAACAAGGCGGTCAATAGAGTAAGTAAATGTTTCAAATGTCTTTTCATGGTCTGTTTATTTTCAGTTCGTGAATACCCGGTTCATGGATGGCCAATGTTTCGCTGACAGGAACATCACCCAGCATCACAGCGACCTCGTCAGCTGCCGTGGTCTGAATGGTCACAAGCCAGCCGTCAGCCGTCTGTTTGATGTCAAGCACATCGGTCGTGTTGCCTTTGGGCGAGAGTGCCAGTCCCTCTGAGCAATGAATGGTCTTCAACTCGCCCTGGTTAACGCTCATCTTATAGGTCTGCTTACCGAAAGAGAAATCAAAGCCATGGTTCTTCACAGCCTCCCAGTCACTGTTCAGCACATAGATGGTGCGATGACCTCCATCCTGCCATACAGTAAAGTCAGCCACCTCAGAATTGTCTATCCATCCTTTGCTGCGCTCCGGGGCGATGGCCTTCAATGACTCTTCCTTCATCACCTCTACATATGCACTGCGTATCTCGTCTTCTGCCGGATAAGCCTTGGATGGAAAGTAGATGACCCGACCCGCACCATAGGATATGACGGTCTTTTGTGTCAACGAACGATAGTCCTTGCCCAACATGGCCTGCAAGGGAGCATCGTCCTCGGGGAATGTGGGCTGTTCGTCCGGTTGCAGATTGGCATTGATATGAGCAGCGGTCATCACCAGCGTACCACCATCGAAGACGAAGTCGGCAATGCGCTCAAAGTCGGTCTTCGCATAGGTGTTCCAGCCCAGGAATATCATCAGCCTATACTGCTTCATCAGTTCTTTAGAAGCCTCAACCGGTAGCACGTCGACAGAACCGTAAGGTGTATGGGTGAACCAATGCTTGCAATCAGCTGCGTCGATGTCATTGTTGGGATAGAACACCTTAAGCTGGTCAAAACTCTCCTTGGCCTTGTTAAACTTCCACTTGCTGCCACCCTGTGACCAGACAGAGCTTCGGGCAAATGACTTCCAGGAATCGTTACGTCCCTGTACGACAGCTATGTCGGTATGGAACTCACCTCTGCGGGAGTGGGTCTCAATAAAATCAAGTATCTTGTGTTGGCCTTCCAGATGGGCCTTTCCTGACTCGGTATAACGATCGTTCAGGTATTCGTCCGTCCATAACGCTTCCTCCGTATTCATGTGGGATGACCCATGCATATAAGCAACGGCCAACGACATGTAGTGACGAAGGGCATGCTCGGGTTTTGTAAATGGGAAACTGCCCCACTGCATGGCATGCAGAGAACCGAATACTTTCTTGCTGTAAGCCTTTGAAGCACCACGCAAGGTAGACATGATGGTCTCTTCCGGACCGTACATCTGCTCTGCACCTACCCAGTCATAACCGGCCTGATAGAAATAGCGGAACATCGTTGACGGACCGGTATGTCGGCTGCTTTCTCCCTTTGAATATCGGAGATTGTTCACAAAATAGTCGGCACCATGAGCCATATCCTTCACGTAAGCCGTGTCATAGTGTATGAACGTACCGTGGTCGGTATAAATAGGACGATGCTTGGCAAAGATGCCTCCGAAAGGACGATGCTTGGCCACCATATCTGACAACAGACCCTGGTAGAGGAAGTGATGCCAGTAGTAATAGCCTCCATCATTCTCGTGCGCCTGCTTACCCCGGAACATTGGAGATTGCAAGTCCTTCACCGACGGGTTGATATTGTCTCCTGCCAATGTGCGCCCTTCTACCTGCCAGGCATAAGGAATCTGTAACTCGTTCAGCAGGCCGGTGTAGTATTTCATCACCTCTGGCTTGGTATTTCTCACGCCGCTCCACTGATAGGAAGGACGGAATTGATACCAGTTACCGACACGCTCACCGATATACCACTTGAAGAACTGGTTATAAGGAACATACTGCTTGTCAATATATATCTCGTCTCCGGATGAGAGGTAAATCTCTTCCTGAGCACGACTGACCACCTGTCCGATGCAGACCATTTCTTCTCGCTGGCTGTCCGAAATTTCAACCTTGACCTTCGGCTGACATTCCACTGCCCTGAACTCCAATACATGCAGACCGGGATGCTTGAAGGTGACCGTCTGTCGGGATGGGCGCAAAGCCTCTCCTGCCACAGCTGTGACAGTTTCATTGGCCTTGTTGGTCTCAATTAAGATACCGAACGACTTGCCTTTGGTCACGTACTTGGGTACAGCTATCACCTCAAAGGAACGTGCCGGTTCTTGGAGCAGTTCGATGGTACGCAACTCGTAGGGGAAAGCAGCACGATGTGGCTCCTTCTTCAAGGTGAGCGTCAAGGTGCCTCCCTGCAACACCTTCTCGGGCATCGGCACATAGAAGTCTGCCATGTCCGAAGCACGGTCAAAGATTTTGCCACGGTGAATCACCTCTCCGTTCAAGGCTATCTCCCAATAAGGCCAACTCCTATCAGAGAGGTTACATCCCACCCAATAGTTAAGTTCGCTCTTGCGTTGACTGTTCTTCACGAAGGCATCGTGCCAGACAACTTTGTTGTCGACCTTCAACGTTGGAGACTCCAACCAACACTCTCCGGAGAAATGCACGCCACCCACACTGAGCAATACACAGGCCAACTGTTCGGGAAGAACGAAATCTTTCACCACCATCCTGCGTTTGCCAGTTCCTTCAGGCACGGGAATAAACAGCACGGAGTCCGGTTCGTCATAGACATCAAGGGGAGCACGACCCTCTTTCTCATAGTAAAGAGCCAACTCCACACCCAACGAACCGCCCGCATGGCATTGCAAAGACGAGGTACGGACAACAGGCAACGACACCGTGACCTTCCGGCCTTTCAGTGCCTCACCGGGAATACGGTTCCAGGCCATACGCTTATAGTCATCGTCATTACCTTGGAAATAAAGCGCGTACTTGTCCTTCCAGCGAATCAAGGAGTCGAGATTATCATCTATCAGATACTCACTTCGCCGGAACATCTCTTCACCGCGACTGGCGTAAGGGACCGGCATCTTTACCTCACCTGTCACGCGGAGCGTAGTCCGCACGGGATGAGACACCGCCGGCAAGGCGAATGGCTGTTCAACAGACTCTTCCGGATTCAGAAGATGATATCCCTGACTCTCTTTGGCTTGATAGATAACCTGACGTGTTTCACGGTACTGGGCATTACCCGACAGCAAACCACAAAGCACTGCCAGCACACCCAAAAGCATTTTTCTCATCTTTCTTATTTGTTTGGGATTATTTTTTTACAAAGGAAGCAAAAAAAAGCATTATGGCAAACAAAGAAAGCCGGAAAGACGCCTCGCAAAGCACAAGCAAGTGTCACAACTGACCTTAGTAAGAGATGTCATCTCTTATAGCGTAGTCAAGTACTCGTCACAGGGTACTGTTGTCCTCTCTAAGAGAGTACTAGAGTACCCGCCGCAGAGTACTGCTGTCATTTCTAAAAGAATACCAGAATACTTCACGTGAAGCAATCGAGCCTTTGTCTTTTCCTGAATGTAGAAGATGCTCCTTGGACACACCAGACTCAGACTATCCGTTTTTGACGTATCTGTAGTCAAATCTATAAATGACCGATTTCAAACGTCATTCAAACGCTGTGCAAACTGTGTTAGGCCAAATCATTAGAGACATATGGTACAAATAAATGGGGGAACATGTCCTCCGACACATTCCCCCACTCTAATTTAACGTAGTACGCTTACTACCTGGCTAATAATATTAGAGTTTTGGAGTATATGTTTCCAATGTTACAGCTCTATCACGCTGAACGAGCACGTCAGAAGCGGTATACTTCTTACCGGTTGCCTTTTCAATCAATGTAAAGTTGTATGTAAGCGCATAACGCTTCTTGTTACCGAAGCTGTTATAGTCAGTAGTGTCATACTGTTTCCAGTCACCGGTACCTGTTACGGTGTAGTCAGCACCATCCGGGCCAGTAATCGTACAGTTGTCGCCACTGAATGCAAAGTTGAGTGTAATCTTCTTGCTCCAAATACCGGAGTTAAGCTGGGTAGAGAGAGAAACGGTGTAACGGCCAGTTGTCACCAACTTCACCACCTCGTTACTCTCCACATACTTTGCCTTGTACTCTTTGTTTTCAAGCACAGCGCCACTTGCGTCTGTCACCGTACACTTTCCGTAATGGAAATTGTTACCGTGCCATTCGTTGATGAACTTAATACCGAACATGGTAAAGTTCTTTGGAGCGATTGTCCAATCGGAAGCAATGCGGATGTCAGGGTTAGCCAATGTAGTAGAACCCACGAGGATACTGTCCACATCGTTGCTTGAAATCATGCGTACAGGCACTACATAGGTGTTCTTGATGGCATCCGGATCTGCAAAGAAAGCATCTGTCAACTGCACCTTGACACCACCGTTCACCTGACCGGAAGGAATCACGATCTGGCTGGTGTTTTCCATGGTGTAGTAATTCTGTGGCAGTGCCTTGATTGGGTCACCATTGCTGAAATAGATATTCTTACACAGGGACTCGTCAACCTGAATATTGAACACACGGTCTTTCTTGTTCTTGTAGACACCACCCATGGCAGCAGAGATGACAAACTGATGGTTATTGTCATTCTCGTTTTCAAAGATGTAGTCACCAAGAACCAAGATTCTCTCAGGGAACTGATATGGGAAATAGCCGGTTGTGTAATCGAAATCAGGGAAATTGTTCTCCTTGTTACATGCAGCCAATCCCAGACAAGCGAGTAGTACAATAAATAACTTTTTCATAACTTTTCGTTTTATACGTTTCACTTATTATTCCCAACCCTTGTTCTGTTCGTAGTTGAACTTCAGAACATCATTGAAAGGAATTGGACCATAAATCATGTGAGCATCATATTCACGCTTTTCAACTTCGAAAGTCTTATACACGCCATTCTCGAGTTTGATACCCATAGCAGGCTCTGTGAGGTCAGCCTTCCAGCGGCGCAAATCCCAGAAACGAACGCTTTCGAAACAAAGTTCGAGACGACGTTCGTTGCGAATCAATGTACGCATATCGTCCTTAGAAGTGATAGATTCGAGATATTTGTCCGGCTGAGCAAGGCCTGCGCGCTTGCGGATGGCGCCAATGACGTCACGTGCAGAGAAGCCATAAGTACTTGCACCATCAGGGCCCCATGCTTCGTTGGCAGCCTCAGCATAAGCGAGGTACATCTCAGTAAAGCGAGAGTCGATAATCAAGTGCTTGGCTGTTGTAGTCTTACCGGTCTGGCAGTTTACGGCATCCTCACGCATGAGTTTGCGCAGATAGTAACCTGTACGAGTAGACTTAGCCACCTTATTCAGAGCATCATCAGAAGTACCTGTAAGGATATTGATAACAGCACTTCTCACCTTGCTCTTGTCGTAAACAACAGTTGTAGCAAGACGTGGGTCGCGGTTGTTATACGGTTTCTTCGGGTCGTAACCAGAAGCCGGGTCAGTAATAGGATAACCGTTCTTCATCGGGAACGCGTCTACAAAGTTCTGTGTAGGGTTAATCTGACCGCTACCATACTGTGTAGGAGGATAGTTGTTCATTTCCCAAGTATTGTTATCCTGCTGAGTACGACGCCAAATGATTTCCTTGGTATCCTTGCGGTCACCTGAAGAAAGTTCAGAGTCTTCCACCTGTGCTTTGAGGAACCAGAGATGTCCCTTCGGGTCAAGTCCGGCAATACCACCGTTTTCAGAAAGAATCTTGCCGGCAGCATCAGCAGCTGTAGTCCACTTAGCAGCGTCATTGCTTTTGTTGAAGGCCGGGCTAGCAGCAAGCAACGCGATGCGCACCTTGTAAGCCTTTACCGTGCGGGCGTCGAGACGCTGACGTGCTTCGTCACCATACACCTTGTTATACTGCGTCAACGGGAATTCAGAGAAGCCATCCGGAACAACGGTAACGTCGCCATAAGCCTCAGGAAGATACTTCAACGATTCGTCAAGGTCGTTGTTGATACTCTGCACACATTCATCAAATGTATTGCGAGGATTAGAGAACTCAGCAATGTCCGTAATGAAGTGATCCCAAATAGGAGTACCAAGCATGTTGCCGCTTGTACCTTCACCACCGTGGTTGCGGAGCAAATAGTACTTTAAGATAGCACGAAGGGCATAAGACTCACCGGTGAAACGACGTACGTATGCCTTTGCCATTACTGCATCCTTGGAGTTCCAAGATACCTGGTCAACAATCTCGAGGAACTTGTTGATATTCATGATAGCCTTATAGCTGTTATCCCAAACTGATTCAGGATTGTTCATGGCAGTCCAACCACCGGTTGCAATCTTGCGATAGCCATTAGATGATACGTTGGACACAGCGTCATCGGTACCTACCTCGTCAAACTTGTAGCTATATGTAGGAACTAATGTGTAGGCATACGTCAACAAGCCTTCTGCATAATATGGGTCTGTGAGGAGGCGTTCCTCGGTGCTATGGTTGTCATCCTCTGGATTAAACTGGTCATCACACGCCACAAAGAATGGAGCGATAGCAAACAGACCAACCAATAATTTTGAGTATTTCATAATGCAATAGGTTTTAAAATCATTAGAATGAAGACTTGAAACCAATAGAGAAGCTTCTATACTGAGGCTCTGAACCAACGTTCAAGTCCATGATTTTGTGGTTTTTGCCAAAGCGAACAAGGTTGCTTGCATCCACATACACGCTCATGTTCTTCATCATCATCTTAGAAACAGCCTTCAACGGCAAGTTGTAGGTGAACTGTACCTTGCGGATGCGGAAGTAATCCTGACTATACAACCAGAAGCTTGAACGACGAAGGTTGTTGTTACCGGCTTCTGTAGTGATACGCGGATACTTGGCAGAGGTATTTGTTGATGTCCAGCTGTCAAGAGCGATTTCAGAATACTTGTCGGTTGAGTCCATCCAGTAGTAAGAGTTCTCCATGAATGTCTTGGCACCTGAACGGCCTTCACCAAGGATATAGAGGTCGAAGTTCTTCCAACCGAGCTTCAATTCCAAAGAACCGGAGAATGGAGCGTTCCAACGACGGAGGTAAACCTGGTCGTTATCGTCGATCTTACCGTCATTGTTCTGGTCCTTGTACTTGATATCACCCGGGCGTACAGTACCGAAGGTCTGAACAGGGCTTGAATCGATTTCCTGTTGTGACTGGAAGAGGCCAAGGGCTTCAAGGCCCCATGTGCCATCTACCGGATGACCGGCATGATACTGATAGTCGTTTTCGTATACCTCGTTCACGACGTCACGTCTTGAGGTTACATAGAGCATGTTCACACCAGCCATGAAGCGGAAGTCGCCCCAGGTCTTTCTGAACTTGATACCCAGATCAAAACCATCGTAGCTGTCTTCTTCGAAGTTTCTGTAAGGAACAAAGATTGAATACCAGCTCGGATAGATGGTGCTCGGACGTACCACCTGGTTCATGTATTTCTCATGATAGTAGTTGAAGTCGAGAGAGAGAGACTTGTTGAAGAAGGTTGCTTCCAAACCAACGTTGATTTCACGACGTTCCGGATAGGTAAGGTCAAAGTTTGCACCCTGGCTTGAGATAACACCCGGACGGCTCTTGATACCCTCATCCCAGTAGAATGTACCGGATGTACCATAGAGAGCATCGTAGAGGTAGTAGCTACCGAGGTCTTGGTCAGACTTGAGCATACCGCCAGAAATCTTCAACTTCAAGTAGTCAATGGCCGTTGCATCTTGCATGAAGTCTTCATTGCTGATGACCCAACCGAGGGCTACAGATGGAGAGAAACCACCGCGATGACCCTTAGCAAGTTTCACTGAACGTGCATAGTTGCCACTGAAGTCAATCATGTACTTCTTGTTGAATGTGTAGTTCAACTGAAGAGCGAGGTGAGTCTGCTTCTTAGACTGGAAGGTACCACCGAGCTTAAACTGTGAACCATAGCCAATCAAGTTAGCAAATACATGGTGTACATCGTTGAACGTACGGTCGTAAGCGAAGTTTGCATAGAAGCCGAAACGTCTCTGGAAGGTTGTATTACCAACACTCTGTGTACCCGGACGGCTATCTGTACCAATCTGCTTCAGAGCAACGATGCGGTCATTGGCATCCCAAGTAGGCTCGTATACAGAATAGGTGTTGTAAACGGTCTGGTCGTAAGAGTTGAAAAAGTCGAAACTGAAGTTGGTATGGAAAGAGAGACCCGGGGTAATGGCAGCAAGGTCAAAGTCAACGCGGTTGTTGAAAGAGAACTTACGTGTTACGCCTGAATAAGTACCACCTGCATAACCGTTAGAGAAAGCATTGGTAGTAAATGAGGTTGTACCACCCAACAAGTATTCGCCATTCACGTCGGTCTTGTGAGCAATGAGTTCCGGAATATCCTTATCCATCATATAGATAGGAAGCAACGGAGCAAACTCGAACGGACGGCGTGAAGCAGCCTCGCTCCAGAAGTTACCGCGACCGGTGTTGTTCTGACCGAAATAAGCAGTACCATCAACGGCTGTCTTGATCCAATCGTTAATTTTCAAGTCAACGTTTGCACGAACAGTGAAGATATTGTTGCGGGCATTCTTGAAATCACCGAATTTCAGCAGACCACCGGCAGAGTACATACCAACGTTAGCATAGAACTGTGCCACATCGTTACCACCTTCGAAGATACCGTCTACGTCTACGTAGTTTTTCATGCTACGTACATAGTCGCTTGAATAGTAGTCGTTGTTCGGATAACGATAGATATTGGCACCGCTACCGTATTTAGCGATGGTCTCGTCAGAATAAGTAGCTGACTGACCGTCCATGATACGGTTGGCATTGTATGCCTTCATGTACTGTTCGGAAGACAGATACTTCGGGGTCTCGAGCGGAGTTGAAATACCGAAGTTGGTAGAGAAGGAAGCTGTCGTCTTATGGGCAGCACCACGCTTGGTGTTGATGAGGATCACACCGTTCATGGCTGCTGTACCATACAGAACCGCAGCACTTACGTCCTTCAATACGGTAATGCTCTCGATGTCTTCGGCACGGAGGTTGGTAATGTCGCGCGGGAGACCGTCTACGATACAGAGCGCGTTACCTGACTTGGTACCGGTACCTGACTCGGAAGAAATATCAATGCCGACACCGATACCACGGATATTGGTACCGCCCAACATACCTTGAGCGCGACCTTCGAGAATACTGTTGGCCCAGCGTTCATGGCTGTTCTGGAGCAATTCCTGTACGTTTACGGTAGAGTATGCGCTGATGACGTCACCCTTGTGTGCCTTACGGAACGCGAGGTTGACTTTATCCTTCTCGCCATACATGTATGCTGAAGACTTCAAGGCAATTTCACTTGCCTCCATAGCCTCAGTTACGCTCATCACACTGGTATCGAATCCCTCAGCCTCAACGACAACCTTATCGGTCGTGATTGCAGAAATCACGAATTTACCGTCGGCATCTGATACAGCATAATACTTACCACACCAGATTTCAGCATTTGGGATAGGATCACCATTCTCATCCTGTACAGATGATTCTATTATCACTGTTTTATCCTTTTGCTTCTGAGCCCATATTCCGCTTGGGAAAGCGAACATGGCAGCAAACAGGAAAACCAATACTTTAATATATGATGTTTTCATACGCTATTCTTATTTATAGACGTTTTGTTTACCAACCCGGATTCTGATAGAAGCCCTTGTAAATCTTTGTATACTTCACCTGAATCGGGAGCCAGTTGTGCTTCTTGGACGCAGCACGTGTAATCACGACGCGTTCACGGAAGTTGCAAGGCTTACCATTTGCATCAAGGTCAAAGTCAATAGCAGTCTTATTCAAATATTTCGGGTCATAGTTCAAGTTCCAGCGGCGGAGGTCGCAGAAACGAGCACCTTCCATAAAGAGCTCAACGGCACGCTCACGGATGAGGTTGTCGAAGAACACTTCCTTGGATGCTGTGTACTTGGCGGTAAGATTCGGAACCGTAGCACGGTTGCGGATAGCATTTACAGCGTCTTCTGCAGTCAGAGAGCAGTTGCTTGCCTTAGCCTTCGGGCCACCACCGGTCATCCAGTTCACTGCTTCGGCATACATCAGGTAGCAGTCAGAGAGACGAAGGAATGCCTGGAATGCCTGCAAGCCATCGACTGAAGAGCTGGTGAAGGCTTTACCCATACCGTTGAACTTACGCTGATAGTAACCTGTCGCGCAAGGAGGATTGTTGGTGGCCTTCGTGCGGAGCTCTCCACCGACCTCAAGCTTAGCATAGTTGGGCTTACCGGAGATATTACAGATGCGGTCACCATGCTTGATGATGCTCTTGTAGAAACGAGGGTCGCGATTCTTCCAAGGATCCTGTGGGTCGTAACCGGAATCCGGGTCGTCAAGCGGAAGGCCATTGGCCATACCGAAGTTCTTCACGATATTTTCCGTTGGCACGTCACCTGAACTACCGGAGTTCATACCGAGGCAACCCGGGACAGTACCACCCATGGATGACCAGCGGGTACGGTTCGTCTCATAGATAGTAGGCATCAAGATACCTTCTGTTCCACCCGGACGCTTGTTGCTGAAGCGGAAGAAGATGTCATCATAGGTTGCCCAATCCTGCAGTTTGTAACGACCGGTTGACTTGGCCAGTTCAATCATTTCACCGAACGCCTCGGCTGCCTTCTGACAGAGAGCAGGGTCAAATGTGTTGCTGCCTGTTGCTTCTTCGTTTATCATCGGGCTGGCTGCATAGAGATATGCCTTGCCGAGATAACCCAATGCGAAGAACTTGTTCACACGCTGTGCGTTGTGACCTTTGGTTGCCTGACCGGCTGTTGTTTCATCCCAATTAACCGGCAGGATGTCTGCTGCCGCACGGAAGTCCTTCACCATTTCAAGTGCTGTCTGCTGGAAATTGAGACGGGTGTACTCTTCGGTTGTCATATCTTCTGACGCACCGATGGCGTGTGTGATGTATGGCATACCGCCCCAGAAACGACAGATTTCAAAATAGAAGAAACCGCGAAAGAAGAGAGCCTGACCCTTCAACAACTTGTATTCTTCTTCTGTACCATGGAAAAGGCTTTCACCTTCGGCTGGGTCAAGAGCTTCGAGAGCCAAGTTGGCCTTACGGATAGCATACCATGACCATTCCCAAATACGGCGGTTACGGGTGGTGTTATCCTGTGGATTGGCGGTCTTTCCATACAGATAACCGCTGGCATTCCAATAATCGCCAAGGTCAAACGGATAGATGCTCGGGCCCAGGTTTTCGTCTGCGAAGGAGTAGTTGTTCCAAGCACCGCACTTATCCGGGTCAGCAATACATCTGTACAAAGATTCGATGAAACCCTGGAAACTGGTAAAATCGCCATAGACGTCGGCCGCTGTAATATCAGAGCTCGGAGCCTTGTCAAGATAGGACTCACAAGAAGTCATAGGCATAACCATGACTGCCGCCAAGACTACATATAATAGTTTCTTAATCTTTTTCATACTGATTCATTTTTAGAATGAGAGGTCGATACCCAAATTGATACGCTTCAGTGTCGGGTAAGCACCTTCAGTTGCACTACCACCACTGTAAGTAGAAGTACGGTCATCAGGAAGGTCTGACCAGAAGAAGAGGTTGTTACCGTTAGCAAAGATGCGCAGGTTGTCACAACCGATTTTCTTGAGCACCTTGTTTTTCTTGAATGTATAAGCGAGCTCTATGTTCTGGAGACGGATGTAAGAAGCATCGTAAACGAAGAAGTCACCAATGTTCTCGGCCTGGGTCTTGTAACGAGGTACCCAAGATGTTCCGTTAGGATTGTCCTTTGACCAGTAGTCACGCTGTGAACCGAACACGCAGTCATAGAAGTTTGGGAAGTTATCAAAGTTGATGACGCGGGTCGCGTTGTTGGCACCGGTGAACTGAACCATGAAGCTCCATCCCTTATAGTCAAGACCGAGTGATACAGAGCCTGTATTCTGCGGGATAGAAGAGTAACCAATTGGAGGTGTATCATCACTGTTCTTGATAACACCGTCGGCGTTGAAGTCGAGCATGTTGTAGAAGCCCGGAATCTTTTGTCCGTCGTTGCTTTCAGTCGGTACACTGGCAAAGACGTCATCCCAGCTCTTGTACATTTCAGCACGAACCTTGTTCTTGGTCTGTCCAATCTGATAACCGGCAGCCTTCAAGTAAGAGAGCTGGAGCTTCGGGTCATCCTTTTCGAGAATCTCGTTCTCGTTGTGGTTGAAGTTAGCCTTTACCCAGAAGAAGAGCTTCTTAGTGAGGTTCTTGTTGAAACCGACTTCAATTTCATAACCCTTTGAGTCAACCTTACCGATGTTGGCACTCGGAGCTGTTGCTCCGTAGAAGATAGGAATACTACGTGAACCACCACCGAGGAGGATGTCACGACGCTTCTCTGTAAAGTAGTCGAAACTGAAGGTGAACATATCCTTGAAGAAACCGGCTTCAAGACCGAAGTTCATCTTGGTTGCTGTTTCCCAATGGATATCGGGGTTACCTACCACTGATTCATAGTAGTTCTTGTAAGGGCTCTTGGTGTTGTAGTTGGCACCTAACCATGCTACGTTTCCACTCAAACCATACTGTGAAGCATAGAGCCAACGAGCACTAGAGATGTTGTCGTCACCGACCTTACCCCAGCTGGCGCGGAACTTGGCACGGTTCACAGCATCGAGTTTCCAGAATTTTTCGTTGGTGATATACCAACCGACAGCTACAGATGGGAAGAAGTCGAAGCGATAACCCGGGCCGAACTGTTCGGAACCGTTGTATGCGCCGTTCGCTTCAAGTAAGTAGCGGCTATCAAAGTCGTAAGTAGCACGGAATACCCAGTCTTCGCGGTATTTCTTGAACATGCTACCTGACGCATATTCTTCACGCTTGAACACACCCATCGCACTGGCATTATGCTTGCCGAATGTGCGGTTCCAAGCCAACTGCGCCTGATAAACCATACGACGTACCACCGGAATACCGCTTGACCAGTTCTGGCCAGAACCTACCTCTTCTTCACGGAGTGACCAACGACCCGGAATCCAGTCGAAGTCGTCACTACTTTCCGGATAAATGGTAGTGTATTCGCTCGGGTCCTGATCCGGTCCTTCGTAAAGCATCCAGTTGATGTACTTATAAGGAACGGTTGTACGAGACTCGGACGGACGTACAGAGTTCTGCTGGTCATAAACACCACCTTCTGAACGGATGCTGTTGTCATAAGAAAGAGAAGCAGAAAGTTTCAAACCCTTTGTGATGAAAGCAAGATCCTGTTCCAACTTGAAGGTTGCGTTCAACTGCGTGGCACGTGTCTGACGGATACCTAAGTTGTAAACTACGGCAATCGGGTTGATGGAGTTGTTGGTACCATCTGAATAACAGCCATAGTAACCATCGTCATACATAGGCAGATACTGGTTAGGAGCCTTTGAGTAGGTTGCTGACCACATCCAGTGGTCGGCACGGCCGGTAGAACCTTCGTTGTTGTAGTTTGTATTCTTGCGACTGAAGAAACCGGAGAGGTCCATCTTGATTTTCGTTGTATTGGTCAACTGGAAGTCGATGTTACTACGGAAGTTCAGACGGTCGAAGTTGTAGTTCGGAGAATAGGTCTTGTAGTTCGGATAGTATTTGAACATATCACCTTCATGGAGATAAGCCATAGAACCGAAGTACTGCAAGCGCTTTGTACCACCACGTGCACTTACCGTGAAACGATGGGTGTTGACACCGAGGCTCTTAAACATGGCGTCTTCCCAGTCTACGTTAGGATAAATCTTGGCTTCTTCTTCGGTTTGGTTGCGGAAGTGGCGGATGATGTCGTAAGGCACATAGTCGGCCCAAGACGGTTCGTTCAGCACACCTTCACGCTCGATGGCTTCGTCGCGCATCATCAAAGCATCGTATGAGTCGAGCTTGTCAGGCTGGCGAGAAAGCATCTTACCTGTCACTGTGTAGTTGAAGTTCAGTTTTGTCTTACCCTCGGAACCACGTTTGGTCGTGATAAGGATTACACCATTGGCACCCTTCACACCGAATACGGCAGTAGCAGAAGCATCCTTCAAGATAGAAATGTGCTCTACTTCATTCACGTCCACGTTGTTCATTGAGCGTTCTACACCGTCGACGAGAACGAGCGGACCACCACCGTTCCAGGTCGTTTGACCGCGGATGTACATACTCGTGGCACTCTGACCGGTGAGGACACCACCCGGTTCACCAGAAGAAGACAAAGATACCAAACCTGGCATCTGACCTTGCAGGCTTTCTGACAAGTCGCTTGAGTTACCTGCTCGACGCAAGTTCTCGCTGCCAACCTGAGAAATGGAGCCCACAACGCTCTCTTTCTTCTGAACGCCATAACCAACTACAACGACTTCACTCAGAATTTCTGAGTCCTCAGCCATTTGCACATTGATGGTCTTTTGTTTGCCGACCTTAATCTCTTTGGTAGAGAAACCGACAAATGAGAAGACCAAAGTGGCGTTGCTTGGCACATTTGACAAGTTATACTTACCGTTAATGTCGGTAATCACACCCGTCGTTGTACCCTTGACCTGAACATTCACGCCCGGCAGAGGTTCATTTAAGTCGTCCGTGACATAACCGGAGACCGTCTGACCCTGTGCAAACGCTTGCATGTTCATGCCAAACACCAAAGCCAGCATCCAGACAATTGTCTGAATAGACTTAAAATGAAAAACATTGCTTTTCATAGGCATTGAATCATTTTTGGTTTAACATTAGATTTTAAATTAAGTTTAACATTAGTTTGGTTTCAAGGCATTTACAATCAATGCTACCCCGTTTTTAACCCGGGCATAGCACCTTTGATTCGTCAAAGATACCTTTATTAACGCAAATAAACAAGATAAAACAGTTTTATTTTCAAAATAATGCCTTTTCGGACAAGAATATCTTGGGGAGGGGTAAAAATAAGACAGATAGACAACCGAAGGAGTCCGAGACAAGTTCTCTTACCGCCCAATCGGCCCGTTTTGATTCGGGTAAAAAGAAAACTCCATCGGGAGGAGATTTTCGTTACCTCGCGAGGTAACAAAAAAAAGGGCTTTTTTACGTTTCCAGAATTTCTTCTCCTCCTTGCCCTTTTTCACTCCCCATAAATCTCCGAAATTGCGCCCTCGACCTTCAATTCAAATCCGTTAAACCTTCATCCAATTCTCTCCCTTACTCCTTTTTTTTGTTCCGTTTATATTTGTTAAAAAAATGGGACTTACTTGGGAGGAACTTGGGACTTACTTGGGAGGAGCATGGAAGGCTCTTTCGACCACTCGTTTTTTCTTTGCACGCGTACGCGTACGTTTATCTATATAAATAGGGAAGGCGAGGCTGCACCCGGAATCAATTTCCTCGGCACAGCCTCGCCTTCCCTATTTTACCGTTTCCTTTTCAGAGTTCGGCACGGATAGCCGCAGCCACCGCTTCAAACTCTTCCGGAGTCAGTTGTAACTTAGGATTAGTGAACAACATGTCTTTTTCCGACTGCATAGGCACCAGATGAATATGCGCATGCGGAACTTCAAGGCCAAGCACAGTCATTCCGACCTTCTTGCATGGGAACGCCTTGCCTATGGCTATAGCAATTTTCTTGGCAAAGACATGATATTGTGCTATCTCGTCATCGTTCAGGTCAAAGATATAATCGACCTCACGCTTCGGAATAACCAGCGTATGTCCCTTTACCAGCGGATTGATGTCGAGAAAAGCAAAGAAATGCTCGTTCTCTGCCACTTTGTAACAAGGAATCTCTCCTGCCACGATTCTACTGAAAATAGTCATGTGCTGTCGATATTTAGAATGAAATGTCAACTATCTCGAGTTTAATCATGCCCTGTGGCACCTTAATCTCTGCCACATCGCCCACTTTCTTGCCAAGCAAGCCCTGTGCAATAGGGGTCTTCACAGATATCTTGCCTTCCTTCAGGTTGGCTTCGCTCTCAGACACTATGGTGTAGGTCATCTGCATGCCATTCTTGACATTCTTCAAGACAACCTTGTTCAATATCTGCACACTGTCTGTCTTCAGTTTGGAAGCATCCAGAATCTTTGCTTCAGCGATAACAGCCTTCAACTGTGCAATTTTAGACTCGAGCAAGCCCTGTGCTTCTTTTGCAGCATCATATTCTGCATTCTCGGAGAGGTCGCCTTTATCGCGAGCCTCAGCAATGGCAGCCACAATTTTGGGGCGTTCAACAGCTTCCAATTGCTTCAAATCGGCCAACAGTTTATTGTAGCCTTCTTCTGACACGTAAGCCATAATTTTTCTCCTTGTTTTTAGGTTAGATTATAAATGATTTGATGTTTAAAAAAAATAGTAAAAAAGAATTCCAACATGACGCGAAACTGAAGCATGTTGGAACTCTCTTCACCCAATTGTTTTTGCAAAGGTATGTTTTAAAGTTTACTTTCCCAACAATTTAACAAGTATTTTCAAAAACAGATGAAGGTTTATTCCGACTTGCACAAGGCAAGAAACGAGATTTTTACATCGGGAACATCCGAGAATGCGTTGCCGCAAGCGGTAAGGGTGGAGCCGGTCGTCAGCACATCATCGACGATTAGTACATGCTTGCCGGTGAAGTCCGCCGAACGATGAAGTGCAAAAATGCCTTCAACATTCTGCCAACGGTCCAGCAAGGAGGTAGAAGACTGTGCATCGTTATTCTTCAGTCGGACGACAGATTTGTTTTCGACCGGTATGCCGGTCATTTCGGAGATACCCTTGGCGATATAACTGCTCTGATTGTAACCTCTCATTCTCATCTTCATGGGATGCAACGGGACAGGCACCAATACATCGACTCCTTCAAAAAACTCTGGCATCTCTTCCTTAATCTCAGCCGCCACCATCCGTCCCATCTTGACACCCAAGTCACGCCGATGGCCATACTTGAGCAGATGGAGCAAGGTGCGGAAGTCGCTTCCCTTGCGGTAATAAAAGAATGCCGTAGCATGTTGGAGCGGGATATTCGGCCAGGAAAGTTTTTCGACAGGGTTCTGTTGCTGCAGATGAAAACCCGTTCGAGGCAGGTTCATGTTGCACGCCAGACATAGAAAGTCCTCCTCTTCATGCAACACATTGCCACATACGGCACAACGTCGCGGAAAGAATTGGCGGACGAGCGGATTAAACCATTTCTTCAGCATCTTCTTGACTTGCTTAAGATACTTTCACACGTAAAAAAAAGAGATTCCTCCATAGAAGGAACCTCCTTTTATTTCTTGTAGAAACCAGGAATCAAGCGTTTACCTTCTTCTCCTTGATACGAGCCTTCTTACCTGTAAGTTTACGCAAGTAATACAACTTAGCGCGACGAACCTTACCAATCTTGTTCACTTCAATCTTCTCGATAGCCGGAGACTCAAGTGGGAAGATACGTTCAACACCTACAGTACCTGACATCTTGCGCACTGTGAAACGCTTCTTTTCACCATGACCTGAAATCTTGATAACAACACCGCGATACTGCTGTACGCGCTCCTTGTTACCTTCGACAATACGATATGCTACGGTTACGGTGTCACCGGCCTTGAATGTAGGGTGAGACTTACCTGTAGCAAATGCTTCTTCTGCAATTTTAATTAAGTCCATTGCTGTTAAAATTTAAATTGTTTATCGTTACTACGCAACATACCAGGCTTGTCTCTGTTTTTCCTGACAGCGATTGCGCGAAAGCGGGTGCAAAAGTCGCAATTATTTATAAGATTGGCAAGAATTTACGCAGTTTTTTCTCTGTTCGGGAATAAAATTATATATTTGTACGACTAATAACTATCCGAATGAAAACACACATACCTGTCAGGCCAGGTTTCCAAACAGTCCTTTTTACCGTACTGTTTTTCGTAACATCCTGCCACACCACAAGTTACCAAGTGGCGTCAGTTAAGGGAGAGTGCATCACCATAGACTCGACCTGGGACCAAAAAGATCAGTCTGCTGCCACCCAACTGCTGGCACCTTATAAACAACGCGTACACGAGGAGATGTATAGCGAGTTGGGGCATGCTGCCATCTCCATGGACCGTGCACGGCCCGAGAGCCCGTTGTCCAACCTGGTTGCAGAGGTATTGCGTCGGTCGGCTAAAGCGTACATCGGAAAAGAAGCCGACATGGGCCTCATCAACGTAGGAGGCATCCGCAACTCGCTCAGCGAAGGGGTTATCACACGTGCCAACCTGTTTGAGCTCCTTCCCTTTGAGAACTCGCTCTGTATCCTGAAATTGGACGGGCAAACACTCACGCGGCTCTGCGGAGAAATCTGCCGACGTGGTGGAGAGGGCATCAGCGGTATCCGAATCAAAAGCACCCGGGAAGGTCGCCTCATCAGCGCCGAACTAAATGGACGCCCCATCGAACCGGACAAGACCTATCACATTGCCACCGTGGACTATCTTGCCGAAGGCAACGACGGACTCAGGGCTTGCAGGGATGCACAGGAAAGGATTTGTCCGGACGGTATCACCCTGCGAGAACTTTTTATCCAATACGTGAAAGACGAGGCTGCGGCAGGACGCGCCATCTCGGCCGAAACAGACGGAAGATTTGAAATCAAATAACCTCATCGTACCTATCATGAAAAAAATATTCGTCTATACCATCCTTCTTCTCTGTTCACTCACAGCCGGCTACGCACAGAAGAAGGCAATCACCTTGGAAATCTGCCACACCAGCGATACCCACAGCCGCATAGAGCCACTGGACCCTCATGCCAACGACCGACATGCCGGAGAAGGCGGTTACGCAAGACGTTACGCGTTCCTGCAAGAGAGACGACAGGAAAATCCGGACCTTCTGGTTTTCGACTGTGGCGACATCTCGCAAGGAACCCCCTATTACAACCTCTTCCAAGGCGAACTGGAAATCAAACTGATGAACCTGTTGGGATATGACGCCATGACCATTGGCAACCACGAGTTTGATTTCGGGCTCGACAACATGGCCCGACTCTTCAAACTGGCAGAGTTCCCTATTGTGTGTGCCAACTACGACTGCCGAGGAACTGTCCTGGAAGGGCTGGTGAAACCCTATGTTGTCATCAAGCGCAAGAATGTTCGCATAGGCGTCTTTGGCATTGCACCGGCCTTGGCCGGACTGGTACAGGCGTCCAAGTGCGAGGGCATTACCTATTTAGATCCCGTCAAGAGTGCATCCCGCGTGATTGACGAACTGAAGCACAAGGAGAAATGTGACGTCATCATCTGCCTCTCCCACTTAGGCATTAAAAAAGATATGGGCGACGAACTGCTGGCCAGAGGAACCAAGGAGCTGGATTTGATCTTGGGCGGCCACACCCACACCTTCATGAAGTCGCCCCGAATACTTAAGAACCAAGAAGGGAAAGACATCCCTGTCTTCCATTGTGGCCGACAAGGGGTTCAAGTCAGCCACACCACCTTGACATTACGTAAAAAGAAATAAATCTCCCCTTCTCTGAGAAGCATAACACCACCGGATACATGAAAAAGTTGTTGTCAACCATTCTCTTGGCGCTACTCTTCAGTCTTCGGTTTGCCACCGACTTCCTCCCCGAACTCACGCCACTCCCTCCGCAACACTTGCCGGGGCCAAGCATCGCCACTCCTTTCTTAGAAGACACTCTCTGTGGGAAATGGGTCGACTCTATCATGTCCGCACTCTCTGTCGAAGAGAGACTGGGCCAGCTCTTTGTCTACACCATCTCTCCGCGCACTACCGTAAGAAATCGCAGGCTGTTGGCCAACATCATCCGAGACTACCACATCGGAGGACTGCTCTTCGCAAAGGGGAGAATCATCGAACAGGCCCAGCTCACTAACGAAGCCCAACGTCTGTCAAAAGTTCCGTTACTGATTACCTGTGACGGAGAATGGGGACTCTCCATGAGACTGAAAGACGCCCCCACATTCCCCAAGAATCTGGCATTGGGCTGTATCATCGACGACTCTCTGATGTATGAATATGGGCAGGAGGTGGCGCGACAATGCCATGAGATGGGGATTCATGTCAACTTCGCTCCGGTAGCCGATGTAAACATCAACCCCAAGAATCCGGTCATCAACACGCGCTCGTTCGGCGAGAATCCCACGAACGTAGCCAAGAAAATGTCACTCTATGCCCGAGGATTGGAAGACAACAACATCCTGTCTGTCTGCAAGCACTTTCCCGGACACGGAGATACCGAGACCGACTCGCACAAGTCCTTGCCGAAACTCAACTTCAGCCGTGAGCGATTAGACAGCATAGAACTGTACCCTTTCAAGAAAGCCATTTACGAGGGGCTGAGCGGAATTATGGTGGGACATCTCTATGTACCGGCTTTGGCTGCCGAAGACTCGTTGCCCGCTTCACTCTCGCACAGAATCAGTCACGATGTGCTACAGGAGAGAATGAAATTCAACGGACTGGTATTTACCGATGCGCTGAACATGAAAGGCGTTGCAGGACATGACGACCTCTGTCTGAAAGCGTTGCTGGCCGGCAACGACATTTTGCTTGTCCCATCCAAATTCAAACCCGAGATGGAATCGCTCACCAAAGCCATGGAGAAAGGTATCCTCACGGAAGAATTCATCAACGAGAAGTGTCGGAAGGTGCTGACCTACAAATATGCATTGGGACTATACCGGCGTTCTACCGTAAGAACGGCAGGACTCATCCGTCGCATCAACAACAAATACAGCGAGGCCCTCTGTCAGCGGTTGGAATATGCCTCCATCACGGTATTGGGCAATCGGGACAGCCTGCTCCCACTCAGTAAGGAGCAAGACAAAATTGCCCTGCTTAACGTAGGCTCCACGAAAGATATCCAGCCATTGGTCAAGGAGTTGAAGAGACACGCCACGGTGGAACTGATAAACCTGCCGCCCCGAGCTTCCATGCACGTCAACAGACAAGTCCAAGAGAAACTTAACCGTTACCCATTGGTACTCGTAGCCATCAACGAGCGAAAACTTTCGCCTTATCATGCGTTCTTCACCGAGTTCGCCCCTACCCCACCCTGTGTTTTCCTCAGTTTCATCCACGGCCCTGACCTGCTCCAGATTTACCGGGGACTATCACATGCCCAAGCCACCATCCTGGCCCACAGCAGTGGAGAGCACCTCATGAAACGGGTAGCCGGGGTGCTTTACGGAGAGGCACAAGCTAACGGAAGACTATCGGCCTCGATCGGCAGCCTTTATGCTGCCGGAGAAGGGCAATATATCGGGCCGGGCGATGAGCAGGACGAAGAATTGTCCAGGATGGGAATAGACACCCGGAAGCTGTCACAGATAGACCGGATTGCCGAAGCAGGTATCCAAGCCGGAGCCTACCCGAGTTGTCAGATTGCCATCCTCAAGAATGGGCGTGAGATATACAACAAGTCTTTTGGAACCCGGACCGGAGGAGCTCAGGCGGCAACCGTCCGAAATTCCGATGTCTACGACCTTGCATCGCTCTCTAAGACCACAGGTACACTCTTGGCCGTAATGAAACTCTACGACCAGGGGCATCTGTCGCTCAACGACAAGGCTTCCCATTTTCTTCCCTTCCTGCAAGGGACGGACAAAGAAGACATCACTATCCGTGAACTACTCTTCCACGAGTCGGGTCTTCCTGCCACCATCCTTTTCTACCGCGAGTGTATCCGGCCCGCCGACCGGAGAGTTTTATTCAGCGGTAGGAAAGATGCTACCCATACTGTACATTTAGGAGGCTCGACATATGCCAATCCGTCGTTCAGCTTCCGCGACAGTCTCACCTCACCGGTCAGGACTACACAACACACGATTCAGGCGTGCGACAGCCTCTGGCTGCACGAGAGTTGGAAGGAAGAGTACCTGCGACTCATTGCCGAGGCTCGGCTTGGAGCGAAGAAGTACAATTACAGTTGTGTAGGCTTCATTGTGCTGCAACAGGTGGTCGAAGCCATTGCATCAGAACCGATGGACGAATTTCTTGACCGAGAGTTCTACCGGCCATTAGGACTGACTCATACTGGTTACCGTCCTCTACATTTTCTCTCCAAAGAAGAGATTGTGCCATCTGCTATCGACGCCTTCCTGCGGAAGAGCGAACTGTGTGGTTATGTCCACGATGAGTCTGCCGCCTTCCAAGGAGGAGTGAGCGGCAATGCGGGTCTCTTCTCCAATGCGAGCGAGACAGCCCGGATTTATCAGATGATATTGAACGGAGGAATTTACAACGGACGGAGATTCCTCTCCCAGTCCACCTGCAGCCTATTCACCTCTGAAACATCTTCTAAAAGCAGAAGAGGGTTGGGATTTGACAGGCCCGACAAGCGCAACGCCAGACAGAGTCCCTGCTGCCAGCATGCTCCCGAGTCTGTATTCGGTCACACGGGATTCACCGGGACCTGTGCCTGGGCCGACCCGGATAACCGTCTGGTATACGTATTCCTCAGCAACAGGCTCTATCCCGGTTTAGGCAACACCAAGCTGAGCCGGCTCCACATCAGGACCGACATTCAGGAGTGCATTTATAATAGTCTGCGGTAAACCTGAATCAATGGGAGACGCAAACCTGCACGATTACTTCAGGATGGCGTTAATCTTCTCCATTTCTTCGCAGGAGAATGTAGTGTTCTCGATCGCCTTGATATTGTCAGCCAACTGTGAGACGGAGCTTGCACCCACTATGACACTGGTCACGAAGTCATTTCTCAACACCCAGGCTAAAGCCATCTCTGCCAGTGTCTGTCCCCGTTCGGCCGCCACAAAATTCAGTGCTCTAATCTTTTCAAGTACGTCAGGAGTCAGCATAGACTCCTTCAAAGCTCCTCCTCGTGCCACGCGCGAGTCGGACGGGATTCCGTGCAGATACCTGGCAGTCAGGAGCCCCTGTTGCAAGGGCGAGAAGGAGATGAACCCTGCTCCGTTCTCCTTGGCCTGTGTCAGGATGCCTTCTGTTTCCGGTTCACGTGCGAGAAGATTATATTTACCCTGATAAATCAGACAGGGGACATCGCGTTGACGCAAGTATTCGTATGCGGCAGCAGCAGCCTCGGACGGATAGCGCGAGATGCCCACATAAAGTGCCTTTCCCTGGCGTACGATGTCGACCAACGCCTGCAATGTTTCCTCTAACGGGGTTTCCGGGTCAAAGCGGTGTGTATAGAACAGGTCCACGTAGTCCAGGTTCATGCGTTTCAGGCTCTGGTCGAGACTGCTCATCAGATATTTTCTCGAGCCCCAGTTGCCATACGGTCCGGGCCACATGTCATAACCGGCCTTGGACGAGATAAACAACTCGTCCCGATAAGGAGCCAATGATTTCTTCATGATGGTGCCGAAGGTCTCCTCAGCCGACCCGGCCGATGGGCCGTAGTTATTGGCCAGGTCAAAGTGCGTGATGCCATGGTCGAAAGCATAATGAACCATGTCCAGCGAGCGCGACAGTGGGTCTACGTCACCGAAGTTATGCCACAATCCCAGTGAGATCTCAGGCAACAGGATGCCACTCTTGCCACAACGGCGGTACTTCATCGTGCCCATGTATCTGGTCTCAGAGGGCGAGTAAAGCGGTTTGATGAAAGGCATGTCAGTTCTCCTTGTTATTTTTTTCGGGTTAATTCCATTCCATTTTCCGTTATTACAATCAGGCGCTGCTTATACAAATCGCCGGCCGCCTTCTTGAACGTCTTCTTGCTGACCCCAAATTCGGCGTACACTTCATCTGCCGCACTGTGGTCGCAGAAGTGTGTCTTTCCGCCATGTGCCTTGAGATAATCCAGCAGGACAGCGGCAAAGTCCCTCACCTTGGCAACCCCCGGACGTTGCATCATCAGGTCTATCTTTCCGTCCTCTCTCACCTGCTTGACATAGGCCTTGACCTTGTCGCCCGTGTGCAGGGAGATAAAAATCTCGTCATCGTAGAGTAGTCCGGCAAAGCGGTTTTCGATGATTGCCTTGAATCCCAGTTCGGTTTTCTGCCAAATCAGGACATCGACTTCCTGACCTGGTGCATACGGCGGGAATTCCTGACTCAGGTACTTGTCGACCTTGGCCGTAGCCATGATGCGGAAGCTCTCTTCGTCCACCTGCACGTAAACTACATAGCGATGTCCCTGCTGCATGCGCTTCTTCTGCTCGCGGAACGGGCAGAAGAGGTCTTTCATCAATCCCCAGTTCAAGAATGCACCGTATTTGTTTACCCACGCCACTTCCAGACAGGCAAATTCGCCCACCTGCACCAACGGCCGCTGCGTGGTAGCCACCAGACGTTCCTCGCTGTCAAGATAAAGAAATACTTCCAGTTCATCGCCCGGCTTGCAGTCTTCCGGGACGTAACGCGCGGGGAGCAGAATCTCTCCCTCCTCACCTCCATCAAGGTACATGCCGAAATCAAGTTGCTTTACAACCTTCAGCCTGTTATATCTACCTAATTCAATTGGCATATCAATATTACATTTTTCGCAAAGGTAAAAATAAAAGCATTTACGCATCAAAGAAAAAGGAATAATTATAAACAAGAGATACAAAAATCTCATACCTTTGCGCCACAATTAAAGGAACAAATCATAAACCGATACATTATGGAATTTCTGACAAACGAGAAGCTCACCATCGTAGGTGCAGCAGGTATGATTGGCTCAAACATGGCTCAATCAGCTTTAATGATGAAACTTTCCTCTAACATCTGTCTGTATGACGTTTTCTCTCCTGAAGGCGTTGCAGAGGAAATGCGCCAAAGTGGTTTCTGCGACGCGACAATCGTCGCTACAACAAGTGCAGAAGAAGCGTTCAAGGACGCTAAATACATCATATCAAGTGGCGGTGCACCACGTAAAGCCGGTATGACCCGCGAAGACCTTCTGGCTGGCAACTGCAAGATTGCCGAAGAACTCGGTATCAACATCAAGACATACTGCCCGGACTGCAAGCACGTAGTGGTTATCTTCAACCCGGCTGACCTGACAGGTCTTGTAACCCTTCTCTATTCCGGATTGAAACCGGGTCAGGTTACCACGCTGGCAGGCCTTGACTCAACACGTCTGCAGAGCGCACTCGCCAAGAAATTCAACGTAATGCAGAACCAGATAACCGGCTGCGCTACTTACGGTGGCCACGGAGAACAGATGGCCGTATTCGGCAGCAATGTCAAGGTTGCGGGCAAGCCATTGAACGACATTATCGGTACAGCCGAGTTCCCAGAGTCTGAATGGGAAGACATGAAAGTAGCCGTTACCAAGGGGGGCGCAAAGATTATCGAACTTCGCGGACGCAGTTCATTCCAGAGTCCTGCACTCCTTTCTGTACAAATGATTGCATCCGTAATGGGTGGCGAGAAATTCGCTTATCCTGCAGGTACCTACGTACAGACAGAGAAGTACAACCACATCATGATGGCGATGGATACAACGCTCGACAAGAACGGATGTACCTTCAAGGTTCCGACAGGGACGCCGGAAGAGGTTGCCAAGCTCGACGCTTCTTACGAACACCTCTGCAAGATGCGTGACGAATTGGTTACTCTCAACATCGTTCCGCCTATCAGCGAATGGAGCAAAATCAATCCTAACCTTTGATTTCACCCGGAGAAAACCTCCGCTATACAGGTTGAAAAAGAGAATAGTTCGCACTATTCTCTTTTTTTTTGCCTTTCCTTGCACGTCGTGTGCAAAATATTACTATCTTTGCAGCGGAAAAACGGAAAGTAGCGCAGTTGGTAGCGCACTACGTTCGGGACGTAGGGGTCGGGCGTTCGAATCGCCTCTTTCCGACAAAACTACTCGGGATTCATCTCGGGTAGTTTTTTTTTGCTGCAAACACAGGCAATTAGGCAGTCGAGCAGAGAGATATATATAATGTACGCGCGCGAGGGAGCAATGGCAGGGCGAGACAAGTTGTCGGGGCATGGAGAGAGACGTTTCCTGGTATTTTACTTTTTGAAAATAGTAGCCTGCACATGGTGAAGAGTCTTTGCCTGCGTGACAAAGTGAGGGGTGCAGCCGTTTCGCTGACTTTGTCAGGGTGACAAAGTGAGGGTGTAGCCGTTTCGGTGGCTTTGTCAGCATGGCAAAGTGCCTTATCCGCTGTTTTGGTGACTTTGTCAGCGTGGCAAAGTGCCTTATACGCTGTTTCGGTGGCTTTGTCAGCGTGGCAAAGTGCCTTATACGATGTTTTGGTGGCTTTGTCAAGGTGGCAAAGTGTCTTATCCGCTGTTTCGGTGACTTTGTCAGGGTGGCAAAGTGTCCGGGACACTGTCTCGGAGGCTTTGTCAGCGTGACAAAGTGTGAAAAAAAGGGTCTTTTGAGGTTTGCCGGGTTGACAAAGGTGGGGGTGCAGGCTTTTCGCGGGGTTTGTCAGGCTGACAAAGTGGGGGGTGCAACGTTTTCGGAGGTCTTGTCAAGTGACAAAGTGGGGGGTGCAGCCTTTCGGAGGCTTTGCCAAGGTGACAAAGTGGGGGGTGCAGGCTTTTTGGAGGCTTTGCCAAGGTGACAAAGTGCCCGGAGACATCGCTAAGAGAGTTTGTCAAGCGAGCAAGACACGCTCCGCATGGTAGGTCGCGCCAAAAACAGGGGAACAGTTCTTTATATAGAGGAGATGACGGCCATCTGTACGAGCAAAATGGTGAAACCTTTCATCGGATATAAGGTCGGATAGAGAGATTGTTGAAGAAGTTGTGTACATTTGCACAATCTCTTCAACAATTTCACGATGAGCAAACTCTTGACTCGGGACTTTCTGTTGGTGTCGGCAGGGAATTTCTTCCTGTTCCTCAGTTTCTATGCCCTGATGCCCCTGCTTCCCTTCTTTCTGAAGGAGGAGTACGGAACCAGCGGCTCGGTTGTAGGCCTCATCCTCGGGAGCTACATGATAGCCTGCATTGCCATACGGCCCATAGCCGGTTACCTGCTCGACGCCTTCAGCCGCCGACCGACTTATCTCCTGGCCTACAGCCTCTTTGCCGTCATCTTCTGCGGCTACAATATGGCAACACTGCTGAGCCTGTTTGTCGCTTTTCGAATCATGCACGGAGCATCATTCGGGATGGCGACAGTCTGCGGAAGCACCCTGGTCAGCCAAATCACCCCACGCGAGCGGCTCGGTGAGGGACTGGGAGTCTACGGCCTGGCCAACACACTCTCCATGTGCCTGGGCCCCATGATCGCGATATGGTGCTACGGACGGTTCTCGTTCAGCATCATCTTCATCGCACTGTTCCTGATTGCCTTAGCGGGAGTGTGTATGGCCTCTCTGGTGCGGATTCCACCACGACGCACGCAAGCAGCCAGAAGACTGACGCGCGAGGCGTTCATCCTGTCAGACGGATGGTGGATGTCGCTGACCCAACTGCTCGCCTACGTCCCCTACGGAGCATCCATGGCATACGTTGCTGTCTATGCCCAAGAGCTGGGACTGGCTTCGTACGGAGGACTGTATTTCACCCTCATCGCTATCGGACTCGGCATCGCACGGCCAATTTCGGGCAAGCAAGCCGACCACGGACACATGCTGTCGCTGAATGCCGCAGGCATCACGCTCTGCATCCTCACCTTTGCCCTGTTAGGAGCCATCCGTTTCGTCGAGAAACCTCCCGTCATGCTATTCCTGCTCATCGGAGGCATGCAAGGCATCACCTACGGCATCCTGCACCCCACATTCAACACTCTTTTTGTAAAACTGGCACCGGAAGAGCGGCGGGGAGCTGCCAACTCAATGTGCCAGACGAGCAACGACTGCGGAAACGGCCTGGGAATGCTCATCGGCAGCGGAATTGCGACCTATTGGGGTGGCTACCACGTTGTCTTCCTGCTCGGCTCGCTACTCGCCACAGCGTCCCTGTTCATCTTCCTCACACACACGGTACCACTCTGCAAACGAAGGTTTGCACAAACAGACTGCTAAACCCGAATCGAGCCATTTTAGAATTGGACGAAATCCAAGCAGGCTTGGACAGCAGTTTTTTCGGGCACAGATCATGATTAGTTCAAAGTTTTTACCTAATTTTGGAATAACTTTCTTAGTTCCTTATAATAAGGACTTTGGGAGGATTACCCGATTTTTAGGTAATGATTTGGCAACTGTGCTATTTGCAGCGTTCTGCTATGAATTGCGTTCAAATAACTCTTTATGATACAAAGGTAATATAATTGTTTAATATGCCATTACTATCCCCCTCAAAAAAATACTTATTCGCTACTCGTGTTTTATATACGACTAATCTATTCTCATTGAGTTAATAAATGAAACCGGAATATCATCCTCCTTATAGTAGATACCTCTTAATATGTGACCATCTCTAAGTAATGATTTAGCTTCGTAACAATTCCCTTTCTCTTTAATGAAATCCTCAGAGTAGAAATTTAAGATTATATGCCGATATATTTCTGAAAACGTCTCTACAATGAATTCTTTATTATTGCTCGAAATAGTATTATAACCTTCAGGAGTAAAGTGCTTAAATACATGGAAAATTCCCCCTTGGAAAACATTACCTGAGTTAATGTTACGACAAAGGTCTAATCGCAAAATTCGGTTTGAGATAGTCTCATCATCTTCAATTTTGAAAACATAAGCCATTGTTTCTCCGCGAATATAATCAAAGAATTCTCTATCTGAATATTCTCTTAATAAATGATTCTTATCATACTCTTTTATAGCACGAATAATATTCCAATCATTCCCCGTACCAAAATATTCAGGGAATCTATCAACTATTTTGGGATATTCACGTTGTATAATAAGGCGTTCAAATGCAGGACTTGGTACTAGAATGAATCTATATTCCTTATGATTATTACTATATGACAATAGTCGCCAACTGTTTGGATGAACTTTAGCTAGACAAAAATCCTTATTCTCATGTCGCATAAGAATAAGTGAAATTTCTTCCATCCGTTCTTGAACTTCCAATGTTACTTTGTCAAATACAGCCATGTCTATAGATTGCTTATTGATTCTATACGTTATTAGTCAGTATTCCACAATGCATCATAATCGCCCTCGTATGCATCCATTTTATCATATACTGGATGATAATTGCTATCTTCATAAGAACGAGGAGCTTCTACTGATTCAATTGATGGAGATTGCCATCTGCTTGGAATTTCCTTTGACAATGAAAGATAGTGTATTTGCCTATAACCTCTTTCATCCTTTCCCTCCTTTTGCGTTTCCACTAAAATACAATCGGATTTTGTTCCATAAAAAGGGTAAATTTTATAGTAGCTTTCAGTTCCTCTTACTATATTTCCTTTTACATCTATAATTGCCCTATATGTTTTACTCCAAGAGTTTTCATATTTCGTACAAACTAATGCATGATGGGTGTCATATCCCCATATTTTTAGATATTTCCCAAACGGAACTATTGTTTCGTTTGTAATAATATTGATAACGCCCCATTTATTTTCGGTATTCTTAACCACAAAAACAGCATCATTTGCATTTGTTGGAGGTATTATCTCTTTATAATCAATCGGAAGCAACACTTTACAATCTTCATCCACAACTCCTACTAAATTATTTACTCTTACCAAAAAGAAATGTGTTGTTACTAATGCACCACTTTTATTAAATCTTTCATGTGCTCCTGCATATGCAAAATCATCTATTTTTTCATAAAATAAAGATGCTTTATCTGTCTTTTGTCTGTTGAATATGCAATCAAAAATCAATTGATAAATATTCAAGTCTTTATGAGTATAATGAGAATATACACTACCAGTAAAACTACCTATGAACTTTTTAACTTCAATCATAATACAGAGGTTTATCTTCCAAACAATAGTAAAAAGTATAACTCATCAACATCCAACAAAACATATCTAATTAACTATTTAGATATAATCAAGCGGCTCTATTGCATTATTTTTTACGGCGTTTTCAAAATCAACATCATAAATAGTCTTGTCCAAAATCCAATTTAATACACCTATACCTAAAAGCACTAAAAAATATAGCAAAACAAGAAATCCTAAAAATCCGAGAATAGAGCCATCAAGATTTCCAAAATAATGGATTCCATACAAGATGGTAGATAAGGCTAATATAGAACTGTACAATATCGTTTTAGTTCTTTTTTTACGTTTATAGCATTTAGCGCAAAATCTCACTTTATAGTAAGAATCTTGATAGGTGCGAGTGACTATTCGACCACTAATTTTTGTACTAACATGTTTAGACGATGCTAAAATTTTCTCAACCTTAGCATCTGTTATATTATGTTCTTTGCCACAATAAGGACATATAAATGTTGTAGGAGGTAATTTGATGTTGGCAAAAGCCTCGGATAATCTTGACAAACTTTCCAAATCCATAATACTTAATTTATTTGCAAAATTACAAAAAATCCGTGATACGGCATACCATTATCACGGACTTTATTTTGATTTACAGCCTAATACCTTTATCTTGTTTCCTTGTAGGTACTCCCAATGCTTTCATAAACTCGTCTTTCTTTCGTCTGAACCAACTGACATGCGAAACACCATCTATCTTGAAATCAAACTTTCCTTCTGTGTCCTGTTTGATGGAGCAAACAGCACCATCTGTCCTAAAGTATTGGTTAAACTCACGTGAATACAATTCGCCTTTAATGGGAACATCCTTGAAAGTGCATAGTTTTCTAATAACGGCATCGCCAAAGTTCAGCGTATCACGCAAGAACTTAATTGTCGGCATCAGCTTTTCCACATGGGGGAAGTAACGTTTGACAAAATCCACAAATTCGGACAGCTTGCTGTTCTGCTGCTCATAAGCGGTTTTTATCTCCTGTATCTGCTTGGTTTGTTGCTGTTCCCTCTGTCGGGCTTCTTCTTCAAGTTCAAGGATGCGGTCTTGCAAATCATCGTTTCTGCGCTCCAATGCTTTCATTTTTCCGCCCCCGAAAAAAAACCGACACTTTCAGCTATGTTGGTCGCTGCGGTCGTGGCTGCGCCTTTCAGTTTCTCGGTCTGTACCTCTTTCTTGGCTCGTTTGAGTTCCTGCTCGGCTCGCTACTCGCCACAGCGTCCTTGTTCATCTTCCTCACACACACGGTGCCACTCTGCAAACGAAGGTTTGCACAAACAGACTGCTAAACCCGAATCGAGCCATTTTAGAATTGGACGAAATCCAAGCAGGCTTGGACAGCAGTTTTTTCGGGCACAGATCATGATTAGTTCAAAGTTTTTACCTATTTTTGTGCGATTAGTGTGTATTGAACTAAATTATTCACCCCATGACTATTGTCGACCTCATCCATAAACAAGAGAAGACAGCCTTCTCCTTCGAAATACTCCCTCCACTGAAAGGAACCGGTATCGGCAAAGTGTACGAAACCATTGACGCCCTCAGGGAATTTGACCCGCAATATATAAACATCACCACCCATCGCAGCGAATACGTCTACAAAGACCTGGGCAACGGACTCTTCCAGCGCAACCGACTAAGAAGACGTCCCGGTACCGTAGCGGTAGCTGCCGCCATCCATAACAAATACGGAATCAAAGTGGTGCCACACGTATTGTGCAGCGGATATACCCGCGAAGAAACAGAATACACGCTGCTCGACCTGCAGTTTCTCGGTATCACCGACCTGCTTGTCCTGCGTGGAGACAAAGCCAAGCACGAAGCAACCTTCACGCCGGAAGAAGGCGGAAACGCACATGCCGTAGACCTGGAATGGCAGATACAGAACTTCAACAAAGGTATCTTTGTCGACGGCTCCGAGATGAAAGTGCCGGCACAGCCCTTCAGTTACGGCGTAGCCTGCTATCCCGAAAAACACGAAGAGGCACCCAACATGGAAACGGACATCTACTGGCTGAAGAAAAAAGTAGAAGCCGGTGCAGAATACGCAGTGACACAACTCTTCTTCGACAACAAGAAATACTTCGACTTCGTGGAACGTGCACGCCAGGAAGGCATTACCGTACCCATCATTCCGGGAATCAAACCCTTCAAGAGACTCTCACACCTGACAGTCCTGCCCAAGACATTCAAGATAGACCTGCCCGAGGCACTCGCCAGCGAAGCAATGAAGTGCAAGACAGACGCCGACTGTGCCCAACTGGGCATCGAATGGTGCAAGACCCAATGCAAGGAACTCATCGCACACGGAGTACCAAGCATTCACTTCTATAGCGTCGGAGCCACAGACTCCATCAAGGCCGTGGCCAAAGACATCTACTAATAAAAAACAGCACAAACAAACCAACAGGAAAGGAAGACAGTGTACACGTTCAAGGACGTCATAGGACAAGAAGCCATCAAGCAGAAACTGATGGAAGACGTGGCCGAGGGGCGCATTGCCCACGCCATACTCCTTGCCGGACCGGAAGGAAGCGGCAAACTGCCGCTGGCCATCGCCTACGCACACTATCTGACCTGCAAACACCGGAGCAACGACGCCTGCGGGAACTGCCCCTCATGCAAGCAATGGGAGAGCCTGCAGCAACCCGACATACACTTTGTGTACCCCATCTGCAAAAAGAAAGGAACACCGGCCGGCAAGACTCCAGAGTGCTCGGAATACATTGGAAACTGGCGCAACCTGCTGAAAGGAGGTTCCTACGTCAGCTTCTCAGACTGGCAACAGGAACTCAACTCGGAAAACGCCCAGCTGACCATCTACGAGCGTGAAGCAGCCGTACTCCTGCGCAAGGCAAGTCTCCGAGCCGCACCCGGATGCTACAAAATCTGCCTCATCTGGATGCCCGAACGCATGAACGAAGTCTGTGCAAACAAAATCCTGAAGCTGCTGGAAGAACCGCCTCTGCAGACCGTCTTCATCCTCGTAAGCGAACATCCTGAACGCCTCTTGGCAACAATCACCAGCCGCACCCAACGCATCAACGTACCAAGACTGAAAGACAGCGAGATAGCGGCTGCCCTGAGAGAAAAATACGGCATCGGCGAGGCTGACAGCAACCGCATTGCACACCTCTCAAACGGCAACATGCTGAAGGCCATGGAACAACTGTCGACCAACAAGGAAACCGACGAATTTCTACAACTCTTCATGAGACTCATGAGAAGTTCGTACGCCCGCAAAATACGCGACATGAAAACATGGAGCGAGGAAGTAGCAGCCATGGGACGCGAACGACAGAAACACTTCCTCGAATACTGCCAGCACATGATACGCGAGAACTTCATCTACAACTTCCACCGGGCAGAAATGAACTACATGACCACGGAAGAAGAACAGTTCTCGGCACGCTTCTCCCCCTTCGTCAACGAAAGAAACGTCATAGGCATCATGGAAGAAATGGCGAAAGCGCAAACCCATGTAGAGGGAAACGTAAATGCCAAAATCATCTTCTTTGACTTCGCCCTGAAAATGATTGTGCTACTCAAACAACCCTAAGAAAAACAAACTCAAAAAAACATCCGAAAGGAAAACAGACTATATGGAATACTCATTCAAACTACATAACGGAAGCGGATGCCTCTGCCGAAAAGGATGCGGCAGACAAGACAAGCAACTGAACACCTACGACTGGCTGGCCGACGTACCGGGTAACGAAAAGGAAAGCGACCTCGTCGAGGTGCAATTCAAAAACACCCGCAAAGGCTATTTCAAAAACAGCTACAACCTGACACTCAACAAAGGAGACATCGTCGCGGTAGAGGCAACACCCGGCCACGACATAGGCGTCGTTACACTGACCGGAGGATTGGTCCCCCTGCAAATCAAAAAAACCAACCTGAAACCAGACACGGAGTTTAAGCGCATCTACCGCATTGCCAAACCCATCGACCTGGAAAAGTACGAAGAAGCCAAGGCACGCGAACACAAAACAATGATTCGCTCGCGCCAGATAGCTAAAGACCTGAACCTGGAGATGAAAATCGGCGACGTAGAGTTTCAAGGAGACGGTAACAAGGCCATCTTCTACTACATCGCCGAAGGACGCGTAGACTTCAGACAACTCATCAAGGTACTGGCAGAAGAATTTCACGTAAGAATTGAAATGAAACAAATCGGTGCCCGACAGGAAGCCGGACGCATCGGAGGAATCGGGCCATGCGGCAGAGAACTCTGCTGCGCGACATGGATGACCTCATTCGTCTCCGTATCCACCTCAGCGGCAAGACTTCAGGACATCTCGCCCAACCCCCAGAAACTGGCCGGACAATGCGCCAAACTGAAGTGTTGCATGAACTACGAAGTAAACTGCTATGTCGAAGCACAGAAACAACTCCCCTCCCGAGAAATCACACTGGAGACTAAAGACGGAGAGTTCTACTACTTCAAGGCCGACATCTTAGCCAACCTCATCACCTACTCGACAGACAAGAGCATCCCGGCCAACCTGGTCACCATCACCGGCAAGAGGGCCTTTGAAATAATCAGCCTGAACAAAAAAGGCATCAAGCCAGACTCCTTGGAAGAGAACGGAAGCGAACAGAACGACCGCTCATCCAACGACCTGGTTGAACAGGAAAGCCTGACCCGATTTGACAAGAGCAAGAAAAAGAAAAAAAAGAATCGCTCACAAGAACCCAAAGAAAAGAAGAACGAAGAAGGCAAACAGCAACAACAGACCGAACCAAAAGACAACGTACAGCAACAGCCCAACCAACAAGAAGCTCCCGAGCAACAAAAAGGTGAAAAACAGCGCGAAGGCGAGCCAAGACGAAACAACGAACGTCGCAGGCACAACCCACGCAACGGCAATCGCCCAGGCAACCGAGACAGGAGAAATAACCCTCCACAGCCTCAACAACAACCCCAAGGAGAATGAGACATCTACTCTCATTGCTGATTGCCCTCGCCTGTAGTTTGTCGGCCTGCCACGAAAACGTTCCCAAAACCATCTACCACCAAAGCCGAGTCCTTCCCCCACAGGGATGGACTCGGGAAGATGCGCTCTCCTTCGAAGTGACAATCCAGGACTCGACCCAGCAAGCCTACGACATCGCGGTGGAATGGCGTCTGGAAGATAATTACGTCTTCAGTGACATCAACCTGCTGTTCGAGGCAGATATAGACAGTACAGGGAAACAAGATACCCTGACCGTACACACGCACGTGCTCGACCAGCACAACGTCTGGAAAGGCAAGAAAGGCTCCAGCGGACTGCACCAACAAAGGATGTTTCTAAAGACTATACACTTCCCCCAAACAGGTACATACACCCTAAGAATCAGACAGCAGATGACTCACGACAAACCTCTGAAAGGTATTCACGACGTAGGGATTATTGTCAGTTACCCCGACGACCGGCATCCAGACGCAGGAAAACAAACAGTAAAATAGAGAAGCCCCACAGCGAAGAACCTCCGTAACTGAAAAAAGGCAACGGAATACCAATCACCGGCGTAAGTCCCAACACCATGCCTACATTGATGAACAAGTGGAAGAGAAACACACTTAAGGTACAATACCCATAGACACGAGCAAAAGTAGTATCCTGACGTTCAGACAAATAAATGAGTCGCAGGATAAGTGCGAGGAAAAGCACCAGCACCACTGAAGAACCGACAAAGCCCTGTTCCTCGCCAATCGTACAAAAGATAAAGTCGGTATCTTGCTCGGGCACATACTTCAGCTTGGTCTGCGTTCCACGCAAAAATCCCTTACCCACCAGTCCTCCGGAGCCGATGGCTATCTTGGACTGATTGACATTATACCCGGCACCAGCCAGGTCATCCTCCATACCAAGTACGACCTTGATGCGCACCTGTTGGTGCGGCTCCAGGATGTCGGTAAAAACATAGTTGCAGGAAAACAGAAAAGCGACAGAGCAGAGCGTAAAAAGAGCGATGAAAAAATACTGGATTTTACGTAAGTCTATGGCACAATAAATCAGATAAAGGGCAAGCGACAAACACAGGAACAGACATACCCCGACAAGATTGAACGGATACAGCCACAGAGAGAAGCACAAGGAAGGAAGCAGAACCGCAGCACCCACAGAGATGAGGCGTCGCACCTGGTCCACACGCTTTAAGTAGACATAAATCATGCCCACCGAAAAGAGCATGACAAGAATCAGTACCAGGAAAGGACCGACAGGCGTAACCTGCCCTTCCTCAAGCATCACCTCTCCATAACGGAGGCCTACGACAAAATATACCACGGCAGCAATGCCCGAAAAGATGACAGCACCCGACATTCCCTCCCGATAAAGCATCAGGAAGAACGCAAAATAAGCCAACGCCGAACCGGTCTCTCGCTGGGCGATAATCAGCAGCATGGGCAGAAATATAATGACCAATGCCCCCAAAAAATTGGACATCTTCGCGAGCGTGAAGTTATAAGAGCCGATGAACCGGGCCAAAGCCAGTGCTGTCGCAAACTTGGCAAACTCGGCAGGCTGTAGGCTGACTGGGCCAAAGACCAGCCACGAGTGGGAACCCTTGATGTCCTTGGCAACAAAGATGGTGACGACCAGCAATGCTAACATTCCTATATATATGATATAAGAAAAGACCTCATACAGACCATCATCCAGCATCAGCAACACAAAGCCAAGACCGAAGGAACAAAGAATCCACACCATCTGCTTGCCGGCACGCGTCGAGAAGTCCAGAAAATCGCGGTCGCTATAATCATAACTCGCGCCACAGACACTGAACCACCCGAAAATGACCAGCAACAGATAGATGCCCACCGTAATCCAGTCAATAGATTTCAACAAACTATCTCGTCTCATCGCTATAATAAATTTCACGATTACTGAATTCCTCGGCCAATATCTCATTCGTTGGCGACAACTTCCCGTTCAGGAACTGGTCCATCATCAATGCACCAATAGGCACACCATACACCGCGCCAAAACCGCCATTCTCCACATAAACAGCAACGGCAATCTTGGGGTCGTCCATAGGAGCAAAGCCCATAAAGACAGAATGGTCCTTTCCACGGTTCTGCGCCGTTCCTGTCTTGCCGCAGGCAGGAATTCCCGGCAAGATACTATTCACCCACCGGCAAGTTCCACCCGTTACAGCAGCACGCATTCCCTGAACCACTGCCTCGTAATGGCTTCGCGCGATGGTCGGGTAACGCGGTGTCACATATAGGCTGTCAATACGGTTGTCTTCGATTTCCTTCACGACATGAGGAGTAATAAAAGAGCCCCTATTCGCTATGGTCGCACAGAGATTGGCTATCTGCAACGGAGTTGCAAGGATTTCTCCCTGCCCGATGGAGATGGAAATAACCGTCAAGCCATTCCACGAACCACGGTAAGCCTTGTCATAATAACCCGCATTAGGAATAAAACCACGCCCCTCTCCCGGGATGTCCACACCCAGTTTATAACCAAAGCCCTGAGAAACCATGTGGTCTTTCCAGACAGTGATGGCCTGTTGGGAAGAGCCGTACTTCTTGTCACCAAACATCTTGAATAAACCCCAGCAGAAGTAACTGTTGCAAGATGTTGCCAAAGCAGGAACCAACGGAAGGGGTGACGGATGTCCGTGACAACCCACATGAAGTCCTTTGAAAGAAAAGCCATGACTGCAGGGATAAGCCGGAGACAGAACATCGATAATATCCTCTTCAAGGAAGGTAAGTGCTTGAGCCGGTTTAAACGTCGAACCGGGAGGATAGTTCCCCATAATAGCCCGGTTCAACAACGGTTTCCGATGGTCAAGCGTCAATTCACGATGACTTTTGCCTCGCTGCCGGCCAATCATAAGATGAGGGTCAAATGTAGGAGACGAGACCATGGCCAATATCTCTCCGGTCTTGGGCTCTATGGCTACAATCGCTCCAATCTTATGCTGCATCAACCGTTCGCCTAACATCTGCAGATCTATATCTATGCCCAGCGTCAGATTCTTTCCCGGTATGGCCGGACGATCGTGAGTCCCGTCCATGTAATGTCCCTGAATACGGCCGTGAGCATCACGCAGCAATACCTCGACACCTTTCTCTCCCCGCAAGTATTTCTCGTAACTCTTCTCTATACCCTGTCGACCGGCATAGTCTCCACGCGTGTAATAGTCGTCATTTTCTATGTCATACACAGAGACCTCACCGATATCGCCCAATACGTGTGCGGCAGCATTGTAGGTGTACTGCCTAATCGTTCTTCGCTGGACATAAAAACCGGGGAACTTGAATAATTTCTCCTGAAAAACGCCACACTCTCCGGCTGACAACTGGGTCATGAATACCTGATGAGTATACCTTGAGTAACCTGGATTCAACCTTCGGTTAGACACATCACGCATTTTCCGTTCGAACTGCCCTCGGGTAATGCCCAGTGTCTGACAGAAGTCAAGTGTGTCCAAGTCTTTTACCTCTCGGGGGACAAAGGTAATATCATAAGCCGGCTGATTGAAGACAAGCAACTTACCGTTTCTATCATAGATGGCTCCGCGAGAGGGGAACTGCACCTTATTGAGGAATGCATTGTTAGCTGCATTCCGCTTGTAATCATCAGTCATCAACTGCAACTGTGCCAGACGTGCAATATAAATAAGCACAATCATCAAGGTACAAACCCCTATTACCCATTTTCTTCCTTCGTAGGTATAATCCTTAGGCATAAATCTCTCCCCCTACTGTCCTTAACTCTTGCGAAATCCTTCCAAAGCAAACACAAGCAATGACGTGAGCAATGTACTACATACAATCTTAGTGAGAATCAGGCCCAAATGAACCAAAGAGAAATACTCCAGACAAACCACAAGCACCGCATGAATCAATAGCATACACATGACATATCGGATAAAAGACGCAATACCCATCACCCGGAAAGAGGGCGTGAAAGAACCCTGCATATCACGTGTCATGAAAAGCGACAACAGAGAAGGACGTACCATGGCGACAAAGACAGATGCAGCAGCATTGACACCCGGAACATCGAGAAACATATCGACAAGTAAACCCATGACAAATGCCCACAACAATAACTGATTGCGACCCACCGCTGTGTCCTGCTTCAGAATGAAGTATACATAGAAGAAGGGGGTGGCAAAACCTCCAAGGTGTATTTGGTTCAATAACAGCACCTGAAAGAGTAACAACCCCACGAACCACAACAGTTTCCTCACTATATCAGGCATCATAATACTACCTTCCTATATCTTTTTCTCAAGTTCATTTTGTTCCATCCGTTCTTTCCGCTCGATAACTCTCACACTTCCAATCTTTCCAAAATCTGTCGACAAACGAACCTTTAGTAGATAGGAAAGACCATCATGAGAGTCAGAGACAGACTCAACGCGCCCAATCATGATTCCCTCCGGAAAGACGGCAGAGTAACCGCTTGTTACTACCGTATCGCCTATATTAAAGTCTACATGACGAGGCAGGTCCTTCAGATAGGCATAACGGGAATCTCCCTGGTCCCATCTCATATAGCCAAAGTACTCACTCCCCGCAATCTTGCAGCTGACAGCACTCTTGGAGTTTAAAAGTGAGATGACCAAAGCATAGTGCGCTGACGTCTTATAAACAATACCCACAACCCCCTTTGCATCGATTACGCCCATCTCCGGACGAATACCGTCGGCAGAGCCTTTATCAAGCGTAATGTAATTATCTGCCTGATTGATGCTGTTCTTAACAACATTCGCCTTCCGTATAATCATTTTCGCGGAGTCGACCCTGTCCAGGCTTTCCAGCTCTGTCTCATCCGCCTGCTTCTCTGACAGTTGTCTCTTAAGAAAAGCAACCTGCCGTTCCAGTTGGGTATTCCTGTCCAACAGACTTTCATTGACAGTGCGCAACTGAAAATAAGAGTTGGCAATGCCTATCTCTTCATAAATCTTTCCCATAACAGCATTGGAGGAAGTAAAGAAAACGCCCTGCTGATAGTTATTATAGCGAAACAATAAAACAAAACTGGTTACCTCCAACAATAGAAAGAGGAACCAGTAATTGTATTTTATGAAGAAATTTATAAGATTTCTCATCTCATAAGGAACTGGAACCGGTTGACGTTCTTCAATGCCACACCGGTACCTTTTGCAACAGCCAGCAATGGGTCTTCTGCTACATGGAACGGAATGTTGATTTTGTCAGTCAGACGTTTGTCAAGGCCACGCAACAAAGCACCACCTCCGGCCAGATAAATACCATTATGAACAATATCTGCGTACAGTTCAGGCGGCGTGTGCTCCAATGCGTTTAAGATGGCAGCCTCAATGCGAGCCACCGACTTGTCCAGACAGTGGGCAATCTCCTGATAGCATACAGGTACCTGCATCGGCAAGGCAGTGATGCGGTTCGGACCATAGACAACATAGTCTTCCGGAGCATCCTCTCCAAGGTCTGTCAAGGCAGAGCCTACACTGATTTTGATACGCTCGGCCATACGTTCGCTGACCTTCACGTTATGCTGTCGGCTCATGTATTCCTGTATATCGGCAATCAAGTCATCACCGGCCACTTTGATGGAGCTGTTCGTCACAATGCCACCCATGGATATTACAGCGATTTCTGTGGTACCACCACCTATGTCGACAATCATATTTCCCTCTGGGGCTTCTACGTCAATACCAACTCCTATGGCAGCTGCCATAGGTTCGTAAATCAGATAGACATCACGTCCACCCGCATGCTCGGCACTATCACGCACGGCACGCTTCTCCACTTCTGTTGAACCAGAGGGGACACCGATGACCATACGCAGAGAGGGTGTAAAAATCCGGTTTCTATTGCTCACCTTCTTTATCAGACCACGAATCATCGCCTCACAAGCGTCAAAGTCGGCGATGACACCATCACGCAGCGGGCGGATAGTGCTTATCTGGTCGTTCGTCTTCTCGTACATGCACTTTGCCTGCTCGCCAACCGCAATCGTTTTCTTGGTGACGCGGTCGAGGGCAACTACAGAAGGCTCGTTGACAACAATCTTACCATTAGAAGTAATGATGGTGTTGGCAGTGCCAAGGTCCATCGCTATTTCTTGCGTAAAGGAAAAAAGTCCCATTCGATTTTGTTATTAGTGTTTAAAATGACGGAAACCTGTTGTTACCATGGCAATGCCGTGCTCGTTGCAATAGTCAAACGACAACTGATCCTTGACACTTCCACCTGGCTGGATAACCGCTGTAACGCCTTCGTTCCCGGCTATCTCCACACAGTCAGGGAATGGGAAGAAAGCATCACTGGCCATTACTGCTCCCTGAAGGCTGAAGCCAAAGTTCTTTGCCTTCTCAATAGCCTGCTTCAAGGCGTCTACGCGACTTGTCTGTCCTACGCCACTCGCAATCAACTGTCCGTTTTTGGCCAACACAATTGAGTTAGACTTTGAGTTCTTCACAATCTTGTTGGCAAACAGCATGTCGGCAACTTCAGACTCGGTCGGAGCCTTTTCTGTAACGACCTTCAAATCTTCCGGAGTTTCTATCTTCAAGTCACGTTCCTGTACAAGTACACCGTTCAGCACCGTGCGATACTGCATCTTCGGCAACTCAAGAGGCTTGCGGACCAAGATGATGCGGTTCTTCTTTGTCTGGAGAATCTCCAATGCATCTGCATCATAACCCGGAGCGATAGACACCTCGAAGAAAATTTTATTCATTTCCTCGGCTGTAGCCTTATCTATCACCTTATTTGTGACTAACACGCCACCGAAAGCAGACACAGGGTCACCGGCAAGTGCGTCCTTCCAGGCTTCTACCAATGTGGGGCGTGTAGCCAGACCACAGGCATTGTTATGCTTCAGGATGGCAAATGTAGTATCACTGCCAAACTCGTCAATCAAATCAACAGCGGCGTTGATGTCCAACAGGTTATTGTAAGAGATTTCCTTGCCATGGAGCTGTTCAAACAATGCATCAAAGTCGCCAAGGAAGTAACCCTTCTGGTGCGGGTTTTCGCCATAGCGCATAGGCTTGGGTGTATTCACCGCTGCACGGAAAGAAGAAATCTCTCCACCGTCGAAGTAGTTGAAGATGGCTGAATCATAATGTGAAGACTCTGCAAACGCCTCACGAGCGAAGAAACGGCGCTGTTCGAGGGTCGTCTCAGCACCCTGGGTTTTCAAGATGCCGGCCAAGGGCGCGTACTGCGCTTTGGAAGCTACAATGACTACATCCTTGAAATTCTTGGCTGCCGCACGAATCAAAGAGATACCGCCTATGTCAATCTTCTCGATAATGTCAGCTTCAGGAGCACCACTTGCCACTGTTGCCTCGAAAGGATAGAGGTCTACAATCACCAGGTCAATCTCCGGAATCTCATATTGAGCAATCTGACTCTGGTCACCGGCCTCGTCACGACGGCAAAGAATGCCACCGAATACTTTCGGATGGAGAGTCTTGACACGACCACCCAAGATTGAAGGATAACTGGTCAGGTCTTCGACAGCCTTGCAAGGAACGCCAAGAGACTCGATGAAACTGCGTGTACCGCCTGTTGAAAGAAGTTCAACACCCTCTGCATGAAGACTCTTGATTATCTCGTCCAAACCACCGTCTTTATAGAAAACGGACACTAAAGCTCTCTTTATTCGTTTTGTTTCTGCCATGATATTTTGTTTTGTTATTTGTTTTTGAAAATTGCGTCGCAAAGATAATTGTTTTTGCACATTTTTCCCAGCTAAAACAAATAGAAATATCCGCTACGAACCATTTTATATTTTGATTCTTAGGCGAATTCGGTTAAACGTGAATTCGACGAATGATCATACAAGCAACAATCGCTATGAACACCGAAGACAGAATTACCTGGAGAAGGACTGCAAAATATCTGCGCCATCTTCTGCTGGGTAGCGAAATCCTTCATCTGTGTTACCTGTAGCTCGGTGGCAGGACCGGTAGGCTTGTTCAGATACTTCTCCAGGTGGATGCGGTTTGAACTGGAGTTGACGGTGAAGTATTCGTTGCTGCCGCTGCCATACTTGCCTGAGTTGCCCTTTATGCTGTCGATTGGCGTAATACGTGCCATGGTTGTTTTTCCTCAAAGCCAGGGCAGAGGTAGAGTCTGCCGACCATTTGTATCCCGTTGAGGACGGTTTTAGAAAACAGTACGCTGATTTCGGGGGAGAGTCAAAGAGACAAAGAGTCAAAGCGACTAAGAGACAAAGAGACAAAGAGTCAACAAGTCGAAGAGCGTTGGCGTTGGCTTACGCTATCGTTATCGCTATCGCTTACAAGCCTCCTCAATGAGTCCTCATCGCTCCTCATCGCGTGCGATGGATCTCCTAAGAAATCATGCTGCAAATTTACTGCCTTTCCGGCACGTATGGAATAGTTGTCCCGAGAGTTGAAGACATTCTGTCCCGGATGTTGTACATTCAAAATGTAGAGCAGTGAAAATGTGAAATTGTTAATTTGTTAATTTCACTTTTCGTTGATTGAAGCAGGCGGTAACCACGGAAATTCCTTCTCCTTAGGGACTTTCTTTTATTTTTTTTCTTATCTATTCTATCTTATAAAATAAAAAATATTATATATCGCGCGAGCGCGTATTATATTAGTGTATGAACTTCAAGATTAGTGCAAAAGCTTCAGAAGATAAAGCACGATTATCTGAGGGCTAAATCAGCATGCTGCTGTGTGCGCCACAGATTTCACCGATTAACAAATTAACAAATTAACAAATTAACTTTTTGCCCTCTTTGTCTCAAACAAAATCGGACAATCTTTTGCAGACTGGAAGAAAATTCGTATCTTCGCTATGTGATTTCGAATTTGAGTATGGACAAACATTTTTTTATAAAATCATGATTCCGAAAATATTGACTGCTTTGCTTTCTATTGCGTTCATGGTGTCCTGCAACCCTGCTTCTGAGGTGGCAGCTCCTGAGCCTATTGGACCGGTGCCAACGACTTATCAGGTAGAATGGCAGAAACTGGAAACCTATGCATTTATTCATTTGGGTTTAAACACCTTTGCTGACCGCGAATGGGGGTATGGCGACACCGAACTATCTGTGTTCAATCCGGAGCGTTTGGATTGCGAGCAGTGGGTTCGCATCTTCAAAGAAGCCGGTTTGAAGGCCGTGGTGCTGACAGCCAAGCATCATGATGGATTTTGCCTTTGGCAGACGGATTTGACAGATTACAGTATCAAGAATACGCCTTATCTGGATGGCAAGGGAGATATCCTGGCAGCTTTGCGCAAGGCATGCGACAAATATGGATTGAAGATGGGTTTATATCTCTCTCCGTGGGACAGGAATCAAAGCACGTACGGAACCCCTGAATATGTAGCCTATTATCACAAGCAGATTGAGGAATTGACAACGCGTTATGGCGAGTTGTTTGAGTTCTGGCTGGATGGAGCCAATGGGGGAGACGGGTATTATGGTGGCGCACGTGAGACGCGTCAGATAGATAGGCGTACTTACTATAATTTCCCGGAAATCTATGCACATATTCTGAAAAACCAGCCTCAGGCAATCATTTTTTCTGACGGAGGACCCGGTTGCCGCTGGGTGGGCAATGAGAAGGGATATGCGAGTGCGACCAACTGGTCGTTCCTGCGCTTTGAGGATGTCTATCCGGGCTATGCTCATGGCAAGGAACTGCAATACGGTCATGCAGACGGCACGAAATGGATAGCCGCAGAATGTGATGTCTCCATACGTCCGGGGTGGTTCTATCACGATAGTCAGAACGACAAGGTGAAGACCCCGGAGGAATTGGCCGACCTTTATTATCGCAATGTGGGGCATAATGCAACGTTCATCTTGAATATTCCGCCCGACAAACGAGGCCTGATTCATCCGACCGATTCAGCCAGTCTGGTAGGTTTCCGTCAGATTATCCAGCGGGAATTGGCTCATAACATCTTGAAGGGTATAGTCCCGGAGGTGAGCAACGAGCGGGGTGGTAGATACACGGCATCCCATCTGACAGACGACAATTACGACACCTATTGGGCAACAGCCGATTCGGTACGTACTGCCTCTATAGCGTTCAGATTTAAATCTCAGCCGGTAAACCGACTCATGTTGCAGGAGTATATTCCTCTCGGGCAGCGCGTGAAATCGTTCCATGTGGAATATCTGGAGAATGGCGCGTGGAAACCGGTAACCCTCAACGAAGAGACCACCACGATCGGGTACAAGCGAATCTTGCGCTTCCTGACAGTCAATGCCGAGGGCTTGCGCATAAGCATTGACGATGCTCGTGCTTGCCTATGCTTTAACAACATAGAAGCCTTCTATGCGGGAGAGGGCAGTGACAGAGTCATAGAAGCACAAAGAGAGAATTTCCCGTCTGTAGCGTTCGAACAGGAGAATACCGGGGATTCCTTCGTGCTGAATCTGGGTGCTGACCGTCACGTGTGTGCCTTCCATTACCTCCCGGACAGTGAAGGAAAAGGACTCATTGCAACTTACGAATTATATGCAGGAGACACGCCCGAAACGGCTACTACACTCGTTCAGAAAGGAGAGTTCTCGAATATAGAAAACAACCCGATACTCCAGACGATCCGCTTCTCTCCGGTTAAGGCAAAAGTCATTGTGCTGAAGGCAACCCGTATGATTCATGACGGTGAGACCGTTCAAGCAGAGAGACTGGGAGTGGAACAGGTATAATACCAGCCATTCCCGGGCCAATCGGAGGCACAGACAATGAAAGAAAATACCTAATCCAACAGCGTAAATTTGTCAGACAGCAAATAATGTAGTTTCTTTGCACCGAATTAGTGACTAATCCGAATTATGTTGAAGAAAATAATAATCTTTTCGTGGGCATTGGTGTTCTTGACGGTTATCGGTGCCATATTCATGTTTACGGCCATATCAAACGGATGGGTGGGGTATATGCCTCCTCTTGAAGACCTGGAAAACCCTGATTACAAATTTGCCACTGAGGTATTTGCAGAAGATAGAATTGACGGTAAGCAGGTCGTGCTGGGAACATATTCTTACAGCAAGGAAAACCGTGTCTATGTCCAGTATAATGACCTTTCCAAGAATCTCATCAATGCTTTGATAGCAACCGAAGACGCGCGCTTTGCCAATCACTCGGGCATAGACGCCAAAGCCATTGTGAGAGCCGTCATCAAGCGTGGTATTCTCATGCAGAAGAGTGCAGGTGGCGGCAGTACCATAACCCAGCAACTCAGCAAGCAATTATATTCTCCCAGTGCGGGCAACTCCCTGGAACGTCTCTTGCAGAAACCTATCGAGTGGGTCATTGCCGTAAAGTTGGAGCGTTATTATACCAAGGAGGAAATCCTTTCCATGTACCTGAATAAATTTGACTTCCTCAACAATGCTGTGGGCATCAAGACAGCATCCTACACCTATTTCGGATGCCAGCCCAAGGAATTGAAGGTGGAAGAGGCTGCTACACTGGTGGGCATGTGCAAGAATCCATCCCTCTACAATCCTGTCCGTTTCAATGAGCGCTCGCGCGGTCGCCGCAATGTAGTGCTCGGACAAATGTACAAGGAAGGCTATATCACGAAAGCCGAGTGTGACTCGTTGAGAGCCTTGCCGTTGACCTTGTCTTATCATCGGGTTGACCATAAGGAAGGTCTTGCCACTTATTTCCGTGAATACCTGCGCGGTGTTCTCACGGCCAAGAAGCCGGACAAGAGCAAGTATCGTGGATGGCAAAAACAGAAATATTACGAGGACTCGCTGGACTGGGAAACAAACCCTCTTTTCGGATGGTGCGAAAAGAATACCAAAAAAGATGGGTCCAAATATAATCTATACACCGATGGCCTGAAAATCTACACCACGATCAATAGCCGCATGCAGCAATATGCCGAAGAGGCTGTTGTCGAGCACCTGAAGGAACTCCAGGCACAATTCTTTAGGGAAAAAAGAAACTCGAAGACGGCTCCTTATACACGGAATCTCTCAACGGAAGAGGTCAATGCCATTCTCATGAGGGCTGTCAAGCAGAGTGACCGTTATCGCGAGATGAAGAAAAGCGGAAATACCGAGGCTGAAATCATGAAGGCGTTCAATACGCCACAGGAAATGTCAGTCTTCAGTTGGAGTGGCGAGCGCGATACAGTGATGACTCCGCTGGACTCCATCCGCTATTACAAATTCTTCTTGCGTTCGGGACTGATGTCTATGGACCCTCGCAATGGTCACGTGAAGGCTTATGTCGGTGGTCCTAATTACCACTATTTCCAATACGACATGGCCATGACAGGTCGCCGTCAGGTCGGTTCAACCATCAAGCCTTATGTCTACACATTGGCCATGGAAAACGGCATATCTCCCTGCGACCAGGTGCGTCATGTGGAATACACCTTGATAGACGAAAACGGTATTCCATGGACTCCTCGCAATGCCAATAACAAACACTATGGCGAGATGGTCAGTGTCAAGTGGGGATTGGCCAACTCTGATAACTGGGTGACAACATATCTCATGGGTAAACTGAACCCTTATCAACTCAAAGGCCTAATCGAGACATTTGGCGTACGGAACAAAGAAATAACCCCTTCCGTCTCCTTGTGTCTGGGCCCTTGCGAGATCTCAGTAGGCGAGATGGTCAGTGCATATACCGCCTTTGCCAACCGAGGGCTGCGCGTCAGTCCGTTATTCGTTACCCGCATCGAAGACAGTGATGGCAATGTGCTTGACACCTTCCTGCCCACCATGAACGAGGTAATTTCTGAGCAAAGCACCTATAAGATGCTTTCTATGCTCCGTGCCGTCATCAACGAAGGCACGGGAGGAAGAGTACGCCGTTTGGGATTCAAGGCTGATATGGGCGGAAAAACGGGCACAACCAACTCCAATTCTGACGGATGGTTTATGGGCTTCACCCCAAGTCTGGTGAGTGGTTGCTGGGTAGGCGGTGAAGATCGTGACATCCACTTTGATAATATGGCATTTGGACAGGGAGCCTCTATGGCACTTCCCGTATGGACAAAATACATGTTGAAGGTATATGCTGACCCTACATTAGGCTATGACGAAACAGAAACCTTCCAATTCCCGGAGGACTATAACCCCTGTTCGGAAGAGGTATTCACGACCGAGGGGGTAACTCGTACAACAGAAGGTCTTGACGATTTCTTCAACTAAAAAGTATGAGATACATCATCAGCATAGGAAGTAATGAGGACAGACAACACAACATGACGATTGTCCACGAGCATCTGGACGCACGCTTCGGCACTGTTCATTACTCTTCTATCATCGAGACAACACCACTTGGAGGCATCTCACGTCCGGTCAATTTCCTCAATCAACTGGCTTGTTTTGAAACTCAACTCTCACCGGAAGAGGTCAACCTTCAACTGAAGGAAATAGAAACAAAAATGGGGCGCACGCAAGAGGAACGCAAGCAGGAAATAATCCGCATAGACCTCGACTTGTTGACTTGTGATGGCACACCCCTGCGTCCCGAACAAGAAATCAACCGCCCCTATATCCGTCAATGTCTGCAACAGATGGGGTTAAACAAAGAATTCACAGGGAAAACATGAACTCATGAACATGACTTTGCATTGTTTTTCATTTCTACTCTTTCCCTGAAAAAAAAATAAAAATACAGTCCTCCCCCAAGCATGTTAAACCGCACAGAACAGCCGTTGTTTCGTCCTCTGACCGACATCCACATACCTGAGCCATCTCTGGTAAGGCTTAATGACAGAATGCCGTTATACGTCCTACATAACAGCGAACAAGGTGTCATCCGTATAGATTTCATGATCAGGGGCGGTATATGGCAGCAGGCACAACCATTGCTTGCTCTGTTCACAGTCCGAATGTTGCGTGAGGGAACAAAGCGCTTGTCCTCACTCGACATTGCGACCAAACTGGATTTCTATGGAGCTTGGTTAGAGCAAACGTGCATGTCAGACTATGTCGTGCTGACCTTATACACGCTCAGTAAATACCTTGGTCAGACCTTGCCCATTGTAGTCTCCATGTTGCGTGAGGCTACATTTCCTGAGGAGGAGTTCCGAGTCTGCATAGAAAATAACATACAGCACTTTCGCGTTTCCCAATCGAAGGTGCGCAATGTGGCGCATCGGCATTTCATGAATCTTCTCTTTGGCGATAACCACCCTTCAGGACACCTACTTGTTGAGGATGATTATCGCAATCTCACGACAGAGAAACTTCGTCAACATTATGAAAAGTATTATCAGGCTGGCCATACAGTGATGTATGTGTCCGGATGCGTGAGAGCGGAGGTAATCAGTCAGATAAGCGAGATAGTCAAGGATTATACGGATACATCAACTCTTCAGGAACAGTTGTCCGAGGTAAAACCTCAGCGACAACTCTCTCCGGAAAAACGCCACTTTCAGGAACTGAGCGGAAGCGTACAGTGTGGCATTGGCATGGGAATGTTGACAATCCCCCCCACACATCCGGATTATACCTCTTTGCGCTTTGTCACCACCCTTTTAGGCGGTTATTATGGTAGTCGGCTGATGTCGAATATCCGCGAGGAAAAAGGCTATACCTATGGCATCTCAGCCTCCGTATTACCTTATGCTGATTGCTCCGTGCTGGCCATAACCACAGAAACGGCAAATGCTCATGTAGAACCACTCATCGGGGAAGTCTATCGGGAGATAGAAAGATTGAAGGCTGAACCAGTCTCTGCGGAGGAACTCCAGATGGTGAAAAATTATCTGATAGCAGATGTATGCCGAAGTTATGAATCGGTACTCTCAATGACTGATGCGTGGATATATGTGCACACCAATCACCTGTCAAATAAATATTACGAGACACTGGCTCAGGAAATCATGCGCCTGACTCCCGAGGACATCAAGAACATCTCGCGCAAGTATCTGGATGTTTCCCTGTTCCGTGAATCAGTGGCAGGTGCTTTGGGTTAGTTGAAGTCCTTACCGGGAGAAGACTTCAACTCATTAACGCTAACTTTGCATTGTTTTCATTTTCCCAATTCGGTCCATGGAACACAGATATAGAAAAAACGCACACGAATCTAAATGACCAAATTGAACTTAAAAATTTTAAACGTCTTTTCATGTTTGGTTCAAATGTTCTATCTTTGTCAACGAAGAAAAAACAATGACAATGAAAGGCACTTGCTTTATCCGATACATATTTCCTCTATTTATTATACTGATTGAATCTTCTTTGGTCATGAGGGCACAAGAGAAGAACTCTTCTTTGCTTTCTCGTGTAAAAGGACGCCTGTCAACAGAAATAGTTGTTGGCTCCTATACGTTTAAAGATGGCTCCATCTATACCGGAGAGTTGCGTGGACGTAAACCTTATGGTTACGGCAAAACGGTTTTCCCCAACGGAGACGTGTATGAGGGGGACTATGTCAAGGGTAAGCGTGAGGGACATGGGACCTATACCTTTCATGATGGAGAGCGTTATGAGGGTCAATGGTTCCAGGACCAGCAACATGGACGAGGCATCTATCATTTTATAAATAACAACAGGTATGAAGGTGACTGGTATCGCGATTATCAGCACGGGGAAGGAACAATGTATTACCATAATGGCGATGTGTATGTCGGTGAGTGGAAAAATGACAAGCGTGAAGGTCAAGGCACTTATACCTGGCATAATGGCTCGCGTTATGTGGGCGGTTGGCTCAATGACAAGAAACACGGGAAGGGAACCATTACGTGGAATGACAGCAACCGATATGAGGGAGAGTGGAAGAATGATGTCTTTGACGGCCAAGGCACTTATGATTATGCAAATGGAGACAGGTATATAGGCCAGTGGAAGGATAATCTGATGCATGGTCAGGGTTCCTATGTCTCACATACCGGAGACAGTTATGTCGGTGCCTATGTAGAGGGTGAACGCACTGGACAAGGAACCATCCAATATGCTGACGGAAACAAATATGTAGGAAACTTTAAAGATGGCTATCGGGACGGTTATGGCGTCTTTACCTGGACCGGTGGAGCAGTCTATGAAGGTCATTGGAAAGCGAATAATCGGGAGGGCCATGGGGTCTACAAATGGAGCGTTGGTGATGTCTATGATGGTGAGTGGCACAACAACACCTTTCATGGCAACGGAGAGCTTACGCGTCAGAATGGAGAGAAATATAAGGGCGCATTTGTGAATGGAAAGAAAGAAGGAAAAGGCGTCCTTGAAACACCGGACGGAACCCGCTTTGACGGATTCTTCAAGCAGGACCAGAAAAACGGTCCTTTCGTAGAGACAGATTCCAATGGTACAGTTGTACGTCGCGGAACCTACAAGATGGGAAAACTACAGCAATAAATCGGGAAAAATATGAGTACGAGAGAAGAGCAGATGCAGGCATTCGGACGTTTGCTTGACATCATGGACGAACTGCGAGAGAAATGTCCTTGGGACAGGAAGCAAACGTATGAGAGCCTACGCCCAAACACCATAGAAGAAACCTATGAACTTTGTGAAGCATTGCTACGTGGCGACAATCACAATATCTGTAAAGAGTTGGGGGATGTCTTGTTGCATATCGTATTTTATGCCAAGATAGGAAGCGAACAAGGAGCTTTTGACATCAAGGATGTACTTGACAAATTGTGCGAGAAACTGATTTTTAGACATCCTCACGTGTTTGGAGAAGAAAAGGCAGAAACGGCAGGACAAGTGAGCATGTTGTGGGAACAGGTGAAACTAAAGGAAAAAGATGGAAACAAATCTGTATTAGGTGGTGTGCCGTCTGCCTTGCCGTCCTTGGTCAAGGCCTATCGCATACAGGATAAAGCCCGAAACGTGGGTTTTGACTGGGAGAAGCGAGAAGATGTCTGGGAGAAGGTAAAGGAGGAAATCTCAGAGTTTGAAACAGAGGTGGAAAAGATGGATCAGGCTAAGGCAACATCCGAATTGGGCGATGTGCTTTTCAGCTTGATCAATGTAGCGCGTCTCTATAAGATAAATCCCGATAATGCGTTGGAAATGACAAACCAGAAGTTTATCCGCCGTTTTAACTATGTAGAAGAACACAGCCTCAAACAAGGCCTTGACATGAAGCAGATGACGATTGACAAATTGGAATCTCTTTGGCAACAGGCAAAGCAGGAAGAAAAACACTAAGCATATATAATATATGTTGAAATCAATGTTTTTGGCCGGAATGGGAGGTTTTGTGGGCACCTGCCTCCGATTTCTGGTTGGCCGTTTGTGTGCGACTTATTTCCCCTCGTTTTGGCCTACGGGAACTATGATTGCCAATCTGGCCGGTTGCTTGATTATCGGTATATTGTGCGGATTGGCACAACGAACCAACCTCATCTCAACAGAACTGAATGTCTTGTTGATTGCCGGTTTCTGTGGCGGATTTACTACTTTCTCTTCATTTTCAAACGAAACTTTCCAAATGATACAGAGCCGTGGGGTTTCCACGGCTCTGCTCTATGTGCTACTCAGCGTAGTGCTGGGTATTGGTTTCGTTTGGTTAGGTCGATGGCTGACCGAATAAAATCCCTTACTTCTTCAGGGCAGCGATGCTTTCGGTCAGTGCTGCAATCTTTGTTTCTGCGTCAGCTTGCTTTTTCTTCTCAAGTTCTACAACCTGAGCAGGAGCATTGGCAACGAAACGCTCGTTGCTAAGTTTCTTCTGTACACCTATCAAGAATCCCTGTAGACGCTTTACTTCAGCTTCCATCTTGGCAATTTCAGCTTCCGTGTCGACAAGGTCGCCCAAAGGTACAGCAAACTCGGTGGTGCCTACCATGAATGCACTTGCTGTATCATCCTTTGTTGATACGGATTCAACACCGGATAGATTAGCCATTTTTTGCATGAGGTCAGAAAGTGCTGCTACCGGAATCTCACCTACAACCTGAAGTGTAAGCGGCTCCTTGGGTGCAATATTCTTCTGATTGCGAACAGCCCGCACACCGGCTACAATCTGCTTCATGACTTCAATATCTGCCAAAACCTTAGCATCATCGGCTGTAGGAGCATCGATAACGAGTGGATCAATCATGATTGATTCACCATCCTTGCGTTCTGCGATATGCTGATAGAGCTCCTCTGTGATGAATGGCATGAATGGGTGGATAATCTTCATCAACTGCTCAAAGAAACGGAGTGTCGCTTCATATGTGACCTTGTCGATAGGCATTGCACAGTTCTGCTCACGATTATACTCAGGCTTAATCATCTCCAGATACCAACCAGAGAACTCATCCGTGAAGAGCTTGAAGATAGCCATAAGGGCTTCGTTCAGACGATACTTGGAGTAAAGGTCATTGATTTCGACAACGGCAGTCTTTATCATAGCGTCCATCCAGATAGTCGCTTTCTTGTTGCCTTCGGGCTGAGCGATATCTGTAGTCTGCCATCCGGAAACAAGACGGAATGCGTTCCATATCTTGTTGCAGAAGGCTGCACCTTGTTGACAAAGGCTTTCGTCAAAGAGAATGTCATTACCGGCAGGAGCAGCAAGCAACATACCCATGCGAACACCATCTGCACCATATTTATCAATGAGGCCAATGGGGTCCGGTGAGTTGCCAAGTTGCTTAGACATCTTACGGCCAAGGTTATCGCGCACGATACCTGTAAAGTAAACATTGCGGAAGGGTACGTCATGGAGATATTCTTCACCGGCCATAATCATACGGGCTACCCAGAAGAAGATGATGTCCGGACCTGTAACGAGGTCGGCAGTGGGGTAATAGTATTTGATTTCTTCATTACCTGGGTTGTTGATGCCGTCAAAGAGTGAAACCGGCCAGAGCCATGATGAGAACCATGTATCAAGCGCATCTTCATCGTGGCGCAAGTCATCGGCTGTCAGATTGTCAATACCGAACTTTGCCTTTGCTTTCTCTACAGCTTCGTCTATGGTCATGGCCACCACGAACTTCTCCTCTGCATCGTTCTTCAGGTAGTAAGCCGGGATGCGATGTCCCCACCACAACTGACGGCTGATACACCAGTCATCAATACTTTCCAACCAGTTGCGGTATGTCGTTACATACTTCTGCGGGTAGAACTTAATCTTGCCTTCAAGTACCGGAGGAAGGGCAATATCAGCAAAGTGCTGCATAGAGAGATACCACTGCATACAGAGACGTGGCTCAACGGCTGTATCGGGATTTCGTTCGGAGTAACCTACCTTATTTTCATAATCTTCAACCTTTTCCAGCAGAGCAGCCTGTTCCAGGTCTTTGGCAATCTGCTTACGAACGTCCATACGATCCTGACCAACATACATACCACCTGCTTCAGAGATGGTTCCGTCCGGATTGAAGATATCAATAGTATCGAGATTATGTGTCTTACCGAGGTTATAGTCGTTTACATCGTGAGCAGGAGTTACTTTCAAGCAACCGGTACCGAACTCGATTTCTACATAACGGTCTTCGATAACGGGAATAACTCTACCTACGAGGGGAACAATGACTTTATGTCCTTTCAGCCACTGATTCTTTGGATCTTTAGGGTTGATACACATGGCGGTATCGCCCATGATGGTTTCTGGACGTGTAGTGGCAACCACTGCATAGTAACCCTTTTCATCCTTGTGTAGTACTTCGCCATCTTCGCCGGTAGGCTTTACATTTTCCTGGTCTGCCAGATAGTACTTCAGGTAATAAAGCTTAGATTTCTCTTCGCGATAGATTACCTCGATGTTTGAGAGTGCAGTCTGTGCCTTGGGGTCCCAGTTTACCATGCGAAGGCCACGGTAGATGAGACCTTTGTCATAAAGGTCACAGAAGACACGAAGCACTGATTCTGAACGCTTCTCGTCCATCGTGAATGCCGTACGATCCCAGTCACATGATGCACCAAGGCGTCGTAACTGCTTCAGGATGATGCCTCCGTGTTCGTTGGTCCAATCCCACGCATGTTTTAGAAACTCCTCGCGTGTAAGGTCGAGTTTCTTGATGCCTTGACTGGCCAGTCGATTTACCACTTTTGCTTCGGTAGCGATAGAAGCGTGGTCGGTACCGGGAACCCAACACGCGTTTTTGCCATCTATACGTGCCTTACGGATAAGGATGTCTTGGATGGTGTTGTTGAGCATGTGTCCCATGTGGAGCACACCTGTTACGTTTGGTGGTGGAATAACGATTGTGTATGGTTCTCTGCTATCTGGTTTACTTGCAAAGAGCTTATTGTCAAGCCAGTATTGATACCATTTCCCCTCAACGTCTGCTGGATTATATTTACTTGCTAATTCCATGAATGTTTAAGAATATTCTAAGTTTATTTTACGTAAAAGCGGTGCAAAGATAGTCATTTTTACTGTTTTGCTTTTTATATGCCTACAATAATTGAGTTATAGGCATATAAAAAAGGAGGCACGTCAATGTACCTCCTTTTAAAACCTAATCCGGTAGGATGTTATTTTCTGTATGCATCAAGTTGGGAAGCATCCATACGAGCGATGAAGTTATGATGCTTTTCCACTTCACTTTCAGCAAGATTCATGTATACATTCATGCTCTTTGCAAAGAGTTCGGGAGCCTTGTTCGCGTTCTGCAACAGAAGGTGAGCCATAATCAGGTTTCCGGCTTCTTCGTAGAGATGACGTGCACAGATGTCAAGGAGGTCTTGGTCACCGGCAGCTTTTACAGCTTCGATATCAGCATTGAATTTGGCTGCCATAACTTTCAGACGATCCATGTATGGACACAAGTCTTCGCTCACGGTCTGCTGTTCGAAGTCGCTGATTACTTGGCTATACATACCTGTCGTGACATAGCGGATAGCAGCAACAACCTGCAACTGTGTGGTACCTTCGTAGATAGAGGTGATACGTGCATCGCGATAGATGCGCTGGCAAGCGTATTCCAGCATGAATCCGGAACCACCATGAACCTGGATACAGTCGTAACCGTTCTGGTTCGCATATTCTGAGTTCATACCCTTTGCCAAAGGAGTGAATGCATCAGCCAGTTTTGCATATTTCTTCTGCTCAGCGCGTTCTTCCGGGGTAAGTTTACGTTCGCGTGCAATGTCATCCAGTGCTTTGTAGATATCAACGTAGCGTGATGTCTGGTAGAGCAGTGCGCGGCCGGCATCCAACTTTGCCTTGATGTTTGAAATCATTTCATATACGGCAGGGAAGTTGATGATGGCTTTGCCAAACTGCTGGCGATCGTTTGCGTATGCTACCGCTTCGTTATAAGCAGCCTGTGAGAGACCTACAGACTGAGCAGCAATACCCAGACGTGCACCGTTCATCAATGCCATGACGTATTTGATGAGGCCCAGTTTGCGGCTACCGCAAATCTCTGCCTTTGCGTTTTTGTAGACGAGTTCGCACGTAGGGGAACCATGGATACCCAATTTGTTCTCGATACGTCGTACGTCAACACCTCCGTCACGCTTGTCGTAGATGAACATTGACAGGCCACGTCCATCCTTTGTTCCGGCTTCAGAGCGTGCCAATACGAGGTGGATATCTGAGTCTCCGTTGGTGATGAAACGTTTGCTTCCGTTCAGGCGCCAGCAGTTGTTCTCTTCGTCAAATGTAGCTTTGAGCATGACGCTTTGCAAGTCGGAACCTGCGTCCGGTTCTGTCAAGTCCATGGACATTGTCTCGCCGTTGCAGACACGTGGAATGAAGCGTGCCAATTGGTCTTCGCTACCAAATTCGTAGAGTGTCTCTACGCAGTCCTGCAATGACCAGATGTTTTCAAAGCTTGCGTCGGCACATGAAACCATTTCGTTTGCTGCAGAGTATACGGTCATCGGGAAGTTCAGACCGTTGTATTTGCGAGGCATGGTTACACCGTTCATGCCGGCCTTAATCAGTGCTTCAAGGTTTTCATAGGTCTTGCTTGCGTATCTTACACGCCCGTTCTCGCAGTGAGGACCTTCCGCGTCTACAGACTCTGCATTCGGAGCAATGATGTTTGCTGCAATGTCGCCAACAATTTCGAGAGTGTTCTCGTAATTCTCCATGGCGTCTGCATAGTCCTGTGGAGCTTCTTCGTATTCGTCTTTATCTCTGTATTCGCGCTCTTTCAGTTCAACGATGCGAGGCATCAAAGGGCTGTTTTCCAGTTCGAATTTAATTTCCGGATTGTCTGTATAGAAATTTGCCATTATTCTTCAAGTTAAGCGTGATTGATTATTTAGAGTTCTGCTTGTAATATTTAATCAACTTCGGAACAACTTCTTCCACTGTTCCGTTGATTACGTAGTCAGCGATGGTGTTGATAGGTGCGTTTTCATCACTGTTTATAGAGATGATGATGCCGCTTTCCTTCATACCTGCAACGTGCTGGATAGCACCACTGATACCGCAAGCAATATATACCTTTGGACGAACCGTTACACCGGTCTGTCCAATCTGAAGGTCATGGTCACAGAAACCGGCGTCAACAGCAGCACGACTTGCGCCTACTTCTGCATGGATAGCCTTGGCCAGTTCGTACAACATGTCGAAGCCTTCCTTAGAACCTACGCCATAGCCGCCTGCTACAATGATGGGAGCGCCTTTGAGGTTGTTTTTGGCTGCCTCTACATGGCGGTCGAGTACTTTGGTCACATATTCTGTTTCGGGAACGAACTTGGCAACGTCTTCAATGATTACCTTACCGTTGTAGTTCGGGTCAAGTATTTCTGCCTTCATGACTCCACTACGTACGGTGGCCATCTGTGGTCGGTTGTCCGGATTGACGATGGTGGCAACGATGTTTCCACCGAATGCCGGACGGATTTGGTAAAGCAGTTCATCGTAGTGCTTACCGGTCTTCTTGTCATCGTGCGGGCCGATTTCAAGAGATGTGCAATCGGCGGTAAGGCCTTATTTTAAAGCGGATGAGACACGTGGACCGAGGTCGCGGCCTACTACGTCGGCACCCATGAGGCAGATTTGTGGCTTTTCCTGCTTGAAGAGGTTCACCAGTACTGCGGTATGGGGTTTTGAAGTATAGGGAGACAGGCCTTCTGCGTCAAAGATGTGTAGCTTGTCTACGCCATAGGGCAGAATCTGTGATTCAACGTTTCCTGTGATGTTGTGTCCGGCTGCAATTGCTTCCAATTCTACACCTAAGGTGTTTGCTAATTTACGGCCTTTTGTCAAAAGCTCCTGGCTTACTTCGGCAACTTTAGTGCCTTCAAGCTCGCAATATACAAATACGCTGTTTGCCATGATGTTTTATCCGATTGTATGGTTAGCCAAAAGTTCTTGAATGAGACCGTTGATGTCTTCATCTGAACCTGTCAATACTTTGCTTTCTTTTGCTTTGAACACGATGTTCTCCACGTTCTTTACCTTTGTCGGTGAGCCGGCGAGACCGCACTGTGAGAGGTCGGCATTTACGTCTGCACAACTTAACTGACCTAACTTCAGGTAAGGTTTCTTCTCATATTGTTCTGCGTATGGAAGGTCGGCGAATGTGGTGTCTTTGGCCAATTCCATCGGTGCTTTTGCACGCTTGTACTTCATGACAAGTTTGGCATTACGCGGGCGGCAAGGTGCAGCAGAACCGTTTACTGTCAGGACGAGTGGAAGGGCGGCTTCTACTGTTTCAACGCCACCGTCAATGTGACGTTTGACAACAATCTTACCGTCTTTGCAACTGAGAATTTCTTCCGTATAGGTGATTTGGTTCAATCCGAGTTTTTCTGCTACCTGCGGACCGACCTGAGCAGTGTCTCCGTCAATAGCCTGACGACCGCCAATGATGAGGTCTACATCCGGGCATACATGTTTGATTGCTGTAGAAAGGGCGTAAGAGGTTGCTAATGTGTCAGCTCCTGCAAATGCGCGATCGGTCAACAGATAACCGCCATCGGCACCACGGAACATGGCTTCACGAATTACATCTGCTGCACGTCCGGGACCCATAGTCACGATTTGAACGGTGGTTCCGGGGTTTTGGTCTTTCAAACGAAGAGCCTGTTCAAGAGCGTTCAGGTCTTCCGGGTTGAAGATGGCAGGCAACGCAGCGCGGTTTACTGTGCCTTCCGGTGTCATGGCATCAGGGCCTACATTGCGTGTGTCAGGTACTTGCTTGGCAAGCACAACGATTTTCAAACTCATTTTAGTCTTTTTATTAGGTTTTGAATACTATTCCATAAAACTGCGCAAATTTACAAATTTACTTTCTATCAACAACTAAAATCACTATAAAAACCGCTCATTTTTGCACAAAAATGCAAAAAATGAGCAATGTATTAGCTTAAAGCAAGCTTTGAGTCCGGTGCGTGTTACACGTTGATAGATGGTTTTGATACGGAGGAAGTAGCGGGAGTGTTTGCTCAGACTTGCTTTGATGCAGGTTGGTAGAAGGGGGGTGATATATATAGTATATAAGGTATAAAATCCCGAACAGGGGAAAGGATTTTTACCTGATGGCCGTCCTTCATTCAAAATTATATGCATAGGAAAGACGTTTTAATATTTTAAATATTTATTTTTGCATCATGTTTTGACAATTCAAACCTAAATCATAACAACATGTTACGTAAAATTCGTATAGCATTGGCGGCTGTCTTTTATGTGCTGATTACGCTCTTATTCCTTGATTTCACGGGAGTCCTGCATCAGTGGTTCGGGTGGCTTGCCAAGATTCAGTTCTTGCCGGCACTTCTTGCCTTGAATGTAGCAGCAATCATCGGACTCATTGTCTTGACATTGATTTTCGGGCGTGTTTATTGCTCTGTCATTTGTCCGTTGGGTGTCTTTCAGGATGTGGTGGCATGGATTGGCCATCGTGGAAAGAGATTACCTTACACTTTTTCCAAACCCAAGAACTGGTTGCGCTGGAGCGTGTTCGCTGTTTTTGTCGTGATATCTCTCCTGGGCTTTGTATCGTTTCTTGACCCTTATGGCGTGTATGGGCGTTTTGTTCATTCTGTCCTGCAGCCGGCTTACATGAGTGTCAATAATGTGCTGGCTACATGGGCCGAACGTACCGACAGTTATGCTTTCTACAATGTGGATGTATGGTTGAAGAGTCTTCCTACGCTTATCGTAGCCGTTCTCTGCATTGTAATTGTGACGGTACTGGCTTTCCGTGGCGGTCGCACTTATTGCAACTCCATTTGTCCGGTGGGAACTTTTTTAGGTTTTCTGGCACGTTTCTCTTGGCTGAAGCCGGTCATTGACACTTCTGTCTGTGTCAACTGTGGCATCTGTGCCCGTAAGTGCAAGGCTTCGTGTATTGATGCCAAGGAGCACAAGATTGACTATTCGCGTTGTGTGGGTTGTATGGATTGTCTGTATAATTGTCACAGTGACGCCATTGCATTCTGTCATCCTTACAAGCAGCCGCTTCCTTCCTTAAAGAAAGAGACGGCGGCTCCCGAGGCAAAGGCTGCTTCTGCGTCCGAAACCAATAACAACCGTCGTAGTTTCCTGATTGGTGTCGCATTGGCTTCGACTGCTGTACTGAATGCTCAGGTGAAGCGAAAGAGTGCGAAGTTGAAGATGGATGGCGGTCTGGCCGAAATCACTCCTAAGCAGGCTCCTCAACGCCAGACTCCGATAACTCCGGCCGGCTCTATCAGTGCCAAGAACATGGAGTCGCATTGTGTGGCTTGTCAGTTGTGTGTATCGGCTTGTCCGAATGACGTACTTCGTCCGTCTACCAAGCTCAATACCTTTATGCATCCGGAGATGAGTTACGAACGTGGATTCTGTCGTCCGGAGTGTACCAAGTGTGCCGACGTTTGTCCTGCCGGAGCCATTCACCGGTTGACGGTAGAGGAGAAGGCTTCCACGCAGATTGGCCATGCTGTTTTCGTACGCGAACGCTGTGTGGCTATTACCGATGGTCAGCCTTGCGGGAACTGTGCCCGCCGTTGCCCCAATGGCGCGATTCTCATGGTGCCTTCCGACCCTAACGATAAGAAATCCATTAAGATTCCGGCCGTAGACGAGACGCGTTGCATTGGCTGTGGAGCTTGTGAGAACCTTTGTCCCTCACGTCCGCTCAGTGCCATTTATGTCGAGGGTCTTGAAGTTCATCACAAAATTTAAAAAGAGAGGAGACAACCTATGAATAATCAATCTATCAATCGTCGTGACTTCCTAAAGTTGGCCGGTGCTACGGCCGTAACCGCCACAGCGGCTCTCAGTGGGTGTGCTCCCTCTAAGGACGGTCAGCAGGGTGGGGCTTTGAATCCGGGCAGTACCTTGACAGGTCCTATTCCCACCGACAAGATGACCATGCGTGTAAACCCCAATACCAACGATAAGGTTTCCATCTTAGGATATGGCTGTATGCGTTGGCCGCAGAAGGCTGACCCGAACGACCCGACCGGCAAGAAGCAGATTCTGGACCAGGAGCAGGTTAACCGGCTGGTGGACTTCGCTTTCGAGCATGGCGTCAATTACTTCGATACGGCACCGGTTTACTGCCAGGGGATGTCCGAGCGCGTTACAGGTAACGCGCTCAAGCGCCTTCCGCGTGAGAAGTTCTATGTGGCTACCAAGATGAGTAATTTCTCTTATGCCAGCGCCAAGGATGCAACGCCCGAGAGCATCTTCCAGAACTCTGTGGCCATGTATCATAACAGTTTCAAGGAGTTGCAGGTAGACTACATTGATTATTACCTCCTTCACTCGATAGGCGGAGGTGGTGACAAGAGTCTGGAGGAACTCGACCGCAGGTTCTTCTCTTCCGGTCTGCTCGATTTCCTGGTGGAGGAGAAGAAGAAAGGGAAGATTCGTAACTTAGGGTTCTCCTTCCACGGCGATGTGCGTGTCTATGACTATATGATGCAGTTGCATGATGAGGGAAAGTATCATTGGGATTTCGTGCAGATTCAGATGAACTACCTGGACTGGCAGCATGCGGCGTCAACCAATGCGCGTAATGTCAATGCCGAATACCTTTACAACGAACTGCACAAGCGAGGCATCCCGGCCATCATCATGGAGCCTCTCCTGGGTGGGCGTCTGTCAAAAGTGCCGATGCATGTCGTTTCCCGCCTGAAGGAGCGTAAGCCGGAGAACAGTGTCGCTTCGTGGGCCTTCCGCTTCTGTGGCACTTATGAAGGCGTTCTGACTGTCTTGAGCGGTATGACTTATATGGAACATCTTGAAGACAACCTCCGTTCGTACTCTCCGTTGGAGCCTCTCACGCAGGAAGACCTCGAGTATCTGGACGGTACATCGGCCATCATTGCCTCTTACCCGACCATTCCGTGTAATGACTGCAAATACTGTATGCCATGTCCTTATGGCATAGACATTCCGGCCATTCTGTTGCACTATAATAAGTGTGTCAATGAAGGTTCTGTCCCGGAAAGCACGCAAGACCCCAACTATCGCAAACTTCGTCAGGCATATCTCATCGGGTATGACCGCAGTGTGCCCAAGCTTCGTCAGGCCGACCATTGCATCCAGTGCAATGAGTGTAGCCCTCACTGCCCGCAGCAGATTCGCATCCCTTACCAGCTGCAACGCATCAGTGTCTTTGTGGAAAAGCTCAAGCAGAACAAATTGTAGGCGCAGTTTTGCTTACTAACCTTGGCTGCACTCGGTAAACTTCAAACAAGTTTGACTCTGCTATCGTTTGCACAAGCTCTCCGAGTAAAGATTGATTAAGCAGATATTTTTCATTTTAGTTTTTTTGAAGTTTTTACGTCCTGTTCGTTTCTTCTGTTTAATTTTCGGTTTTTGGAAAGTTCTACACAATTGAAGTGATACGAAGGAAGCGGCGATTGTACTTTTACACAATTGAAGTGACACGAAGGAAGCGGCGGAAGTACTTTTACACAATTGAAGTGTTATGAAGGAAGCGGCGATTGTACTTTTACACAATTGAAGTGATACGAAGGAAGCGGCGAATGTACTTTTACACAATTGAAGTGACATGAAGGAAGCGGCGAATGTACTTTTACACAATTGAAGTGATACGAAGGAAGCGGCGATTGTACTTTTACACAATTGAAGTGATACGATGGAAGCGGCGAATGTACTTTTACACAGTTGAAGTGATACTGCTATGCCTTCGATGAAGTGGTCGATGGCCTGACACAGATATAGGTAAAACCGGATCAGAAATTCTATTGACCGATTGAGGATAAATGGGTGTTGCCACAACGACTATGCAACAAAAGGGTTTAGGAAAAGACCTTTTTAAGAAATAATCACCATCTTTGTACACACAAACCTTGCGCGCCAGACAAGGAATCTTCGCCAGCATGACACGACGTTCTGTCTACAATTTTTGCCATGTTTTGCATCTTTCCTTGCCGGTGTGTGCTTGAACCATTAAAACAAATACTTATGAAGAAGTTTAATATCCTGTTATGTTTATTGTTTTTACTGGGATTTTTTGTTTTCTGCGCTCAGAGACAAACAGTCCGGTTGAAGGTCCTTCAGCTGAACCTATGGATTCAGGGGAGAATTGTTCCGGGCGGTGTTGGCGGAATCATTGATATTATCGACCAAACTAATCCGGATATCGTTTTCTTGTGTGAAATTCGAAAGGAGGAAAACAATCCTTTTATCGATAACCTGAAAGAAGAGCTAAAGAAAAGGAATAAGGAATATTGCGGAAGATATATGGATCAGGGTGTGACCGTCTTATCTAAATACCAGCTCACGAATGTTGGTTCCCCCTTCACGCTTGAAAACGGTTCCCGTCCTGTTTGCAAAGCAACACTCGAGATAGGGGAAAAGACCCTAACTGTTTATTCTGTTCATTGGGATTACACTCATTATGAATGTTATATGCCTCGAGGATACAGCGGGACAACCTGGAAAAAAATAGAGGCACCGGCAGACAATGCTGATTCCGTTCTGATAGCCAATCGGATATCATACCGAGATGAAGGTGTCTCGGCCCTGCTTAAAGATGCCAAGCAAGAAACCGAACAAGGGCATATCGTCATTTTAGGTGGTGATTTCAACGAGCCTTCACACTTGGATTGGCAGGCTGATACGAAAGACCTGAGAAACCATAACGGATTAGTAATCAATTGGGATTGTTCCGTCATGTTGCATGAAGCCGGATATAAGGATGTTTACCGGGAATTATATCCCAATGCAGTAACGCATCCCGGATTCAGCTGGCCTGCCGGAAATCAGGCGGCTCCAATGGAGAAGTTAATGTGGGTGCCAGATGCAGACGACCGTGACCGCATTGACTTCATATATTATTATCCGGACAAATCGTTGACCTTGAAAGAGGCGGCTCTTGTCGGCCCCAAAGAGGATCTTTGTTCAGGAGAAATAGTGGATGGCAAAACACAGGACCATTTTGTCGAGCCACAAGGGATCTGGCCGTCAGATCATAAAGGGGTATTGGCCACCTTTGAACTTTGTACGGAATAACCCCAAATCCTATTGACCGATTTTTGAAAAAAAAGATGCTGCCGCAACGGTCATGCAACAAAAAGGTGTTTTATAAAGTCCTTTTTTAAGAAATAATCACCATCTTTGTATACACAAACCTTGCACGCCGGACAAGGAATCTTCGCCAGCATGACACGACATTCTCTCTACAATGTTTGCCATGTATTACATCTTTCATTGCCGGTGTGTGCCTTAACCATTAAAAACAAATACTTATGAAAAAGCTTAGTAAGAAAATCTTGTTGCTTATTGCATGTGCGGTAGTTGCCTCTTTGCAATGCCGTGCCGAATCGGAAGAACAAAAGTATGTAACCTATGAAGAGTATGGTGCCAAGGGAGATGGCGTGCATGATGACCTTGCAGCTATTGTGGCAGCACATAATGCCGCCAACGAGAAGCACCTGCCTGTCAAAGCTGCCGATGGCAAGACCTACTTCATCGGCAAGGGTTCTGCCACTGCGATAATCAAGACCGACGTCGACTTCGGTACGGCCAGATTCATTATCAACGATATCGAGACGGAAAACTACAAAAGCAATATCTTCCGGGTAGAGTCATACTTGCAGCCGTTTGATGTGCAGGGCGTTCGGAAAATCAAGCGAGGACAACGTAATCTGGGCGTGAAGTTGCCTCATAACTGCCTGATTGAGGTGGTCGACGACCAGAAGAGAGTATACATCCGTTACGGGTTGAACCAGAACAATGGTACGGCTGCCCAGGAGGTCTTTATAGCTGATAAAGAGGGTAGGGTGAGAGACAGTGCACCAATCGTATGGGATTATGACCACATCTCTGAAATCAAGGCCTATCCGATGGATGAAGAAACGCTAACCATCAAAGGCGGTATCTTTACCACAGTGGCCAATCAGGCTCCTTCCACCTATGCCTATCGCGGACGTGGCATTGTCATCAACCGCTCTAATGTCCGGGTGGAGGGCGTGAAGCATTACGTCATTGGCGAACTGGATCATGGTGCACCTTATTCCGGCTTTTTGTCTATGACTTATTGCGCAGACGTAGTCTTGAGCAACTGTCTGTTTACAGGTCATAAGACCTACGTCACCATCGGTTCTGCCAAGAAACCGGTCAGCATGGGTTCATACGACATCAGTGCGCGTTCGGCAATCAATGTACTGTTTGAACATTGCAGCCAGACCACAAGCATTGACGACAGTAAGTACTGGGGCATCTTCGGCTCGAACTTCTGCAAAGACCTGCGCATGGACCATTGTAGTTTCTCTCGTTTCGATGCTCATCAGGGTGTGGCCAATGTCACGTTGACAAACTGCAAGTTTGGCTACATGGGTGTGCGCATGGTAGGGTTTGGCACCATACGCATGGAAAACTGTGAGGTGCGCTACAACACACTGATTGCCTTGCGCGATGATTACGGAAGCTCATGGGACGGCGATATCATCATCAAGAACTGCACCTTGCGCCCTGTGAATCCCAACTACCGCTCCTTGACACTGCTTTCAGGAACCAACACTGGCAAGCATGACTTCGGATACACCTGTTCGCTCCCCAAGATGATGCTCATCGAAGGGTTGACCATCGACGACACGGCCATAAAGTCACCACAATACCAGAATCCCGCCATCTTCGGTACCTTTAACCGGAAGGCCGATGACAAAGACCTCTTGCCGTTTGTCATCAAGGGAAAAGTGATTCTGAAGGATGTCAAGGTGACCAGTGGAAAGGAATTTGTGAAGAGTGCCAATCCGGATATATTCAAGAAAATGAAAATTGTCAATCAGTAAAGAAAAGGAAATACGGTAATGAAAACAAACGCCTTGAGAGGCATCTTCTTGATAGCCTGCGTACTGACTGCTTCATGCCATTTGTGGGCAATGCCTCAGAAATACATCACATACGAACAGTTTGGTGCCAAGGGAGACGGGGTGCACGACGATTTGGAAGCAATTGCTGCGGCACACCGTGCCGCCAACGAACAGCATCTTCCGGTCAGGGCTGCTGACGACAAGACTTACCTCATAGGAAAAGGAGCCACTACGGTAGTAATCAAGACCGATGTGGACTTTGGCAAAGCCAAGTTCATCATCAACGATGTGGAGACGGACAACTATAAGAGCTGGGTGTTCCGGGTCGAGTCATACCTGAAGCCTTACGATGTCGAAGGCGTGACGAGCCTGAAACGTGGGCAGCAGAATATCGGGGTGAAATTTCCACAAAACAGTCTGATAGAGGTCATCAACGACCGGAAAAAGGTCTACATCCGCTACGGACTTAACCAAAACAGTGGAACTCCCGCCCGTGAGGTGTTCGTCGTCGACAAGAAGGGCAATGTCAGGGACAAGTCACAGATTGTATGGGATTATGATCACATCTCCCAAATCAAAGCTTACCCGATGGACAAGGAAACACTGACCATCATGGGCGGTATTTTTACCACAGTGGCCAATCAGGCTCCTTCCACTTACGCATATCGCTCAAGGGGATTTATCATCAACCGCTCCAATGTGCGGGTGGAGGGTGTTACCCATTACGTCACCGGAGAATTAGACCATGGCGCACCTTATCGCGGATTCCTTTATGTAGACCATTGTGCGGATGTGGTCCTGAGCAACTGCCTGTTTACGGCCCATAAGACTTATGTCACCATCGGTTCCGCCAAGAAGCCCGTCAGCATGGGCTCATACGACACAGGTGCCATGTCGGCCGTGAACGTGCTGTTCGAACATTGCCGGCAGACGACAGATATCGACGACAACAAATACTGGGGACTCTATGCCTCCAACTTCTGCAAAGACCTGCGCATGGACGACTGTCACTTCTCCCGTTTCGATGCTCACATGGGTGTGGCTAACGTCACATTGACAAACTGTAAGTTTGGCTATATGGGGGTGCGCATGGTAGGGTTTGGCACTATACGCATGGAAAACTGTGAGGTGCGCTACAACACACTGATTGCCTTGCGCGATGATTACGGAAGCTCATGGGACGGTGATATCATCATCAAGAACTGCACCTTGCGTCCCGTGAATCCCAACTACCGCTCCTTGACTATACTCTCGGGCACAAACACCGGCAAGCATGATTTCGGCTATCTCTGCCGCTTGCCCTATAAGATGGTTATTGACGGATTGACCGTTGACGATAGTGCGCTCAATCCGGACAAATACGAACACCTGGCCATCTTTGCCACCTTCAACCGTGATGCACACGACACCGGTCTGCTTCCTTTCCCGATAGAGGGACAGGTTATCTTGAAAAACGTCAAGGTGCAGAGTGGCAGAGAGTGTATTGTCAGTGCCAATCCGGATTTGTATAGGAATGTAGAGGTTATCCGCTAACCAGACTTGTAAATAAAGTCCGGAGTTTATGTAAAAATAAATGCGAATATTTGTGTTTTTGTAGAAGAAGATATAAATTTGCGACCGTTTTAATAGCAAAATGATGAACATTCAACTACATATTGGTCTACTGATTCTTCGATTGCATGCTGTAATTGGATAGTGAGTGGTATACATATGTATGATATACAAGATACAAATAAATTGAAAGCCTTTCTCACTATCCTGTGTGAAAGGCTTTTGATTTTAATTGACAATTCAAACAAATAGATAAATGAGCGACAGACTTTTTATTTTCGACACGACGTTGCGCGATGGCGAACAGGTGCCTGGTTGCCAGTTGAACACCATCGAGAAGATTCAAGTGGCCAGGCAGTTGGAAATGCTGGGTGTAGATGTCATTGAGGCTGGTTTCCCGATCTCCAGCCCGGGTGATTTTAATTCTGTAATAGAGATTTCAAAGGCAGTGACATGGCCCACGATATGTGCCTTGACACGTGCGGTGGAGAAGGATATCAATGTGGCTGTAGACGCATTGCAATATGCCAAACATAAGCGTATTCATACCGGTATCGGAACATCCGATTCGCATATCAAGTATAAGTTCAACTCTACCCGTGAGGAAATTATAGAACGTGCCGTTGCTGCGGTGAAGTATGCCAAGCGCTTTGTGGAAGACGTAGAGTTTTATGCGGAGGATGCAGGCCGTACGGACAACGAATACCTGGCTCGCGTAGTGGATGCTGTTGTGAAGGCCGGTGCTACGGTTGTAAATATCCCTGACACGACCGGTTTCAGACTCCCGATGGAGTATGGCGAGAAAATCAAGTACCTGATGGAACATGTAGACGGATTGAGTGCCGGTAAGGCCATTCTCTCAACCCATTGCCACAACGATCTGGGTATGGCTACCGCAAATACCTTGTCAGGTGTCATCAATGGCGCCCGTCAGGTAGAGGTGACTATCAACGGCATTGGCGAACGTGCCGGTAACACTTCGTTAGAAGAGGTGGTCATGGCCTTGAAAACCCATCCGTACTTGGACATTGACACGAATATCAACACAACGAAGATTTATCCGACGAGCCGTATGGTTTCATCGTTGATGAATATGCCTGTCCAACCCAACAAAGCCATAGTGGGTAAGAATGCCTTTGCCCATTCTTCCGGTATCCATCAGGACGGTGTGCTGAAGAATGTCGGGACATACGAGATTATGGACCCCAAGGAGGTCGGTATTGATGATAATAGTATCGTATTGACCGCCCGGAGCGGACGAGCAGCCCTGAAGCATCGTCTGCACGTGAACGGCGTAGATATCGACGGTGAGAAACTGGACAAAGTATATGAGGAATTCCTCGCATTAGCCGACAAAAAGAAAGAAGTTACGGATGACGATGTGCTGGTACTTGCCGGTGCCAATAGGGCTGAAACACATAGCGTGAAGCTTGATTATCTGCAGGTGACTACAGGCAAGGGTGTTCGTTCGGTAGCAAGTATCGGTCTTGCCATTGCCAACGAGCATTTCGAAGCCGCAGCATCAGGTAATGGTCCGGTCGATGCTGCCATCAAGGCTCTGAAAACAATCATCAAGCGTGAGATGACTTTGAAGGAGTTTACCATTCAGGCCATCAGCAAGGGTTCGGACGATATGGGTAAGGTACACATGCAGGTTGAGTATAACGGTAGTGTGTATTATGGCTTTGGTGCCAATACCGATATTGTCACGGCTTCTGTCGAGGCATATATTGATTGTATCAACAAATTCAGATGAAAAACTAATAACCAAACATAAATTACCGCTATGGGTACATATAATAATGTATGCACTACGGGTGCAGGTCCTCTCTCGGCAGGAGAGATGTCTGAGGGGCAGAAGGGGTTATCCCTGTTTGACAAGATATGGAATTCCCATGTTGTGCAGGTCGTTAAGGACGGACCTACACAGTTGTATATAGATCGTTTGTATTGCCACGAGGTGACATCGCCGCAGGCATTTGACACATTGCGCGACAAGGGCATAAAAGTGTTCCGTCCGGACCATGTATACGCAATGCCCGATCATAACCCCCCTTCGGACCAGCAGGAGGTGATAAACGACCCGGTGGGGCGTAATCAGGTAGACACTCTGGCCAGGAACTGTGCAGAGTTCGGCATCAAGCACTTTGCAATGGGAACAAAGGACAATGGAATCATCCATGTGGTAGGTCCGGAAAAGGGTTTGTCACTGCCGGGTATGACCATTGTGTGTGGCGACTCTCATACCTCAACGCATGGCGCCGTAGGAGCATTGGCGATGGGTATCGGTACCAGTGAGGTGGCCGAAGTGCTGGCAAGTCAGTGTATCTTGCAGCAGAAGCCGAAGTCTATGCGTATCAACGTAGAGGGCAAGTTGCAACCGGGTGTGACCGCAAAGGACATTGCCCTGTACATTATGGCTCAGCTGACAACAAGCGGTGCAACAGGATATGCCGTGGAATATGCCGGTTCGACAATTCGCGACCTCTCCATGGAGGGACGTCTGACGCTCTCAAACCTCTCTATTGAAATGGGAAGCCGTGCTGGTATCATTGCACCTGACGAAAAAACCTTTGAATACCTGAAGGGAAGAGAATATGCCCCGAAGGGTGAGGACTGGGATAAGGCTGTTGCCTATTGGAAGACCTTGAAGAGTGATGAGGACGTAGTGTTTGACAAGGAAGTGACTTTCCGAGCTGAGGATATTGCTCCGCGTATTACTTATGGAACCAATCCGGGTGCCGGTATTGCGGTTGACGGAACCATCCCTACGCTGGAGAGTATTCCGGAAGAACAGCAGAGCGGATTCCTTGCCCAGTTGAAGTATATGCAGTTCAATCCCGGAGAGAAACTGGAAGGACATCCGGTGGATTATGTTTTCCTGGGTGCATGTACCAATGGCCGTATTGAGGACTTCCGTGCCTTTGCCGGCGTGGTAAAGGGAAAGAAGAAGGCTGCGAACGTGGTGGCTTGGTTGGTTCCCGGTAGTTGGAAGGTGCGTCAGCAGATTGTTGATGAGGGCATAGACAAGATACTTGAAGAAGCAGGATTTGAACTTCGACTTCCTTCATGCTCCTCATGTCTGGCCATGAATCCGGATAAGGTTCCGGCAGGCAAGTTGTCTATTTCTACAAGTAACCGCAACTTCGTGGGGCGTCAGGGACCAGGTGCACGCACTGTGTTGTGCTCTCCTCTGACAGCTGCTGCAAGTGCCATTACAGGTGTAATTACTGACCCAAGAAAAATCTAAGAAGATGAAAGCTAAATTCAATATCATTCAATCTACATGTATACCGATTGTCATTGACAACTGTAATACAGACCTTATTATTCCTGCACGTTATCTGGCTTCAACCACGCGTGACCCGAAGTTTTTTGGAGACGCTTTCATGCACGACTTGCGCTATGATGCAGATGGTAAACCGGTTGCCGACTTTGTGCTGAATCGTCCTGATTATTCAGAATTGCCACGTGAGGGTGTGCACGAGATTATTGTAGCCGGACAGAACTGGGGCTCGGGAAGTTCTCGCGAGCACGCAGCCTGGGCAATCGCCGGTTATGGAGTCAGAGTTGTCGTGTCTTCCTCATTTGCCGATATTCATAAGAATAATCTGTACAACTGCTTTGTCTTGCCTGTTGTTGTCAGCAAGGCTTTCCAGGAGGAGTTGTTTGCAAGCATAGCTGCTAATCCCAAGATGGAGGTGAAGGTAGACCTTCCCAACCAGACAATAACGAATATGGCTACCGGCCACTCGGAGTCATTCGACATCAACGGCTATAAGAAGTATTGCCTGATGAACGCCTTGGACGACATTGACTTCCTGTTGGAAAACAAGGAGAAGATAGAAGCATACGAAAACAAGTAAATGTATCAGTCAAGAGAAATATTCCGGCAGGCACAAGTCCATGTAGAGATTATGGACACGACCTTGCGCGATGGCGAACAGACCAGCGGCGTGTCGTTTCTACCCTACGAAAAACTTGTGATAGCCAAGGCTCTGTTGGAAGACTTGAGGGTGGATCGCATCGAGATTGCTTCGGCACGTGTATCCGATGGAGAATTGGAGGCAGCCAAAGGAATCTGCAGATGGGCTCGGCGCAAGGGACACATAGACAAGGTTGAGATTCTGGGATTTGTCGACGACGGCAAGTCGCTGGACTGGATTGCCGAAGCCGGTGGACATGTGGTCAATCTGTTGGCCAAGGGTTCTTACAGGCATTGTGTCTGTCAGCTGAAGAAGACTCCGGACGAACATATCTCAGACATCCTGCGCAATGTACAGATGGCCCAGGATAGGGGATTTGACGTGAATGTTTATCTGGAAGACTGGAGCAACGGCATGAAGTCTTCTCCGGATTACGTATTCAGTCTGGTTGACGCCATGAAGGATGCGGGCATCAAGCGCTTTATGCTTCCCGACACACTGGGTGTGTTGAATCCGATGCTTGTTATTGACTACTTCAGGAAGATGAAGAGCCGTTACGAGAGTCTGCATTTTGACTTTCATGCACATAACGACTACGACTTGGCGGTGAGCAATGTCTTGGCTGCCGTGTGGAGTGGTGCAAAGGGCTTGCATACGTCTATTAACGGTTTGGGCGAGCGTGCCGGCAATGCTCCGCTTGCCAGTGTGCAGGCTATCCTGAGGGATCATTTCGATGCAGTGACAGGCATTGACGAAGGAAAGCTCAATGAGGTGAGTCATCTGGTCGAGAGTTATTCGGGCATAGCCATTCCGCCCAATAAGCCTATTGTCGGCAGTAGCGTCTTTACGCAGGTAGCCGGTGTGCATGCAGATGGTGACAACAAGAACAATCTCTACTGCAACGACTTGCTGCCTGAACGGTTCGGACGCAAGCGGGAATATGCTTTGGGAAAGGCCAGTGGCAAGGCTAACATTCGAAAGAATCTGGAGGAACTTGGACTCGAACTGAGCGAGGAAGCCATGAAGAAGGTGACACAGCGCATCATCGAGTTGGGTGACAAGAAGGAGCTCGTTACACAGGAGGACTTGCCTTATATCGTGAGTGATGTGCTGAAGCATACGACGGTAGAAGAGAAGGTGGTGCTCAAAAGCTACATGGTGTCTACATCGTACGGCTTGAAGCCTTTGGCCGGTGCCAAGTTGGAGGTGAATGGTGTACTGTACGAAGAGAATGCGACGGGTGACGGACAGTTCGATGCTTTCGTACGCTGCATCCGCCATATCTACAAGGACAAATTGCAACGTCAGTTCCCCTGGCTGTTGAATTATAACGTGACGATTCCTCCGGGTGGACGTACAGACGCCTTGGTGCAGACGACCATTGAGTGGGAGTTTGAAGGCAGAATCTATCGTACGCATGCCTTGGATGCTGATCAGACTGAGGCTGCCATCAAGGCCACTATCAAGATGCTGAACATGATTGAGCCCCTGTTTGAGGCTTGAGGTCGGACCAGACGTGTGGCAACGGTGTATACCTCTGTGTGTGAAGGATTAAGGAATAAAGAGTAAACAATCAATAAACTACGACCCAGGTAGAGAAGAGCTCTTTCTCTTTCCGAGATAAAAGGAAGAGAGAGCATGGGTGAAGATGTTATGAAATTAAAAATTGCAGTTCTGGCCGGTGATGGTATCGGTCCTGAGATTATGGAGCAAGGCGTGGCAGTGATGAGCGCTGTTGCTGAGAAATTCGGACATGACGTAAGTTATCAGGAAGCTCTTTGTGGCGCACATGCCATTGACGAGGTGGGTGACCCGTTCCCGGAAGAGACATTCCGTGTATGCGAGGATGCTGATGCTGTATTATTTGCCAGTGTCGGTGATCCGAAATTTGACAATAACCCTACGGCTAAGGTCAGACCGGAGCAAGGTCTTCTGGCTATGCGTAAGAAACTGGGACTTTATGCCAACATCCGTCCGGTTACGACGTTCGATTGCCTGATTCACAAGTCTCCGTTGAAGGACGAGATTGTGAAGGGGGCAGACTTTATCTGTATCCGTGAATTGACGGGTGGCATGTATTTTGGTAAGAAACAGGAGCCGTCAATCAATGCTGAAGGCGTGGAGGAAGCTCTGGATACTAACTACTATACACGTCCGGAGGTGGAGCGCATCTTGAAGGTCGGTTATCAGTATGCCCGTCAGCGTCGCAAGCACCTGACGGTTGTAGACAAGGCCAACGTGCTTGCTTCAAGCCGCTTGTGGAGAAAGATTGCCCAGGAGATGGCTCCTCAATATCCTGATGTGGTAACTGATTTCATGTATGTGGACAACGCTGCCATGCGCATGATTCAGGAGCCTACATTCTTTGATGTTATGGTGACAGAGAATACTTTTGGTGATATCCTGACGGACGAGGGATCTGTCATTACTGGCTCAATGGGCCTTCTGCCTTCTGCTTCAACGGGTTCAAGTACGCCTGTATTCGAACCGATTCATGGCTCATGGCCTCAGGGCAAGGGACTGAATATTGCCAATCCGCTGGCTCAGATTCTCTCGGTTGCCATGTTGTACGAATACTTCGACCTGAAGGAAGAAGGCGCTTTGATACGCGAAGCCGTAAATGCTTCATTGGACGCCAATGTACGCACACCTGAAATTCAGGTAGCAGGTGCTGCTAAGTATGGTACCAAGGAGGTTGGTGCCTGGATTGTCGATTATATCAAGAATAAGTAATAACATCGCTCTGAGAAGAGCGTAAGGAAACACAGGGTTTATAATGCCCTGTGTTTCTGTTATGTAGCGTTGTGTTTCGTATGAAGAATCTCTTGTTTTTGCTCTCATTGTGGGTGTCATGTCTGGAAGTGCATGCACAGAGTTATGCTGAATTGACTCAGAAAGCTTTTGATGCCTTGGAGCGTGACAGCCTGGCCGATGCAGAGAAATATCTGCTTCAGGCGTTGAAGGTTGACCCGGCCCATGTCCAGAACTCATTGCTGTTCTCCAATCTCGGTCTGATACAGCAACGGCAGGGAAAGTTGCACGAGGCGTTGGAGTCTTATAATTTGGCTTTGAACATTACCCCGAAGATGGTGCCCATTCTCTTGAACCGCGCAGCTCTGTATCTGGAACTGGGAAAGAATGATTTGGCCCGAATAGACTATTCAATGGTGTTGGACATCGAGCCCAAGAATCTCGAGGCACTCCTGATGCGTGCCTATGCCTATAGTAATTTGAATGACTACAAGTCGGCACAGTCCGACTACGAGCGACTGCTGACCTTCTCTCCCATGAACTATAAGGGACGCTTGGGTCTGGCCCTGTCACTCAAACAATTGGGCATGAAGCAGGAGGCGTTGAATGAGCTTACGGCCATGATTGCCTCTAAGACGATGGAGGATGACAAGGTGATGACCGACGAGAAACTGTCGGTGGTCTTCTCAACCCGCGCTAATATAGAGATAGAACAGGAACAAATAGACTTGGCCATTTTTGATTTGGGCGAGGCTATCCGACTTGACCCCGGGCAAACGGAGAACTACCTTGTACGTGGGCAGCTATATCTGATGCAAAAGAAAAAGGAACTTGCACGAAAGGACTTTGAAACGGCTGTGTCCTATGGCGTTCCCTCATCTATGGTTCATGATTTATTAAAAAGTACAAAGTAATGGAAATAGAGTTTAGATTAGCTACAAAGAATGATGCAGACTTCCTCACGTGGGGAGTCCCCGAAGCTTTGCATACCTCTCTGACACCTGAGCAGACAGAAGCGTTTTCAGCATTGCTGCTTCGGGAAGATGTATTGTATTCGTGGAAAAATGCAATCATCGCGCAGGACGCTGTCACCAAGCAACCATTGGGTATGGTCATAGGATATGACGGCGGCCGTTATCGAGACATGCGTGCCGCGACATTTCCCACCATGCAAAAGATATTTAAAAGCGATTACTCGGCTATGGATGATGAATCAGTCGAAGGAGAGTTTTATATAGACTCGTTAGCTGTCAGACCGGAGGCTCGCTGTATGGGATTGGGCAAGCGACTGCTTCTGGAAGCAATGGAGCATGGTCGCCGATTGGGCTTGAAGAAGGCCGTGTTGGCAGTAGACCCGGAGAACGTGAACGCACAACGCTTATATAAGTCCTTGGGATTCGTCCCAGGAGGTGAACTGTTTATCTTCGGACAGACATTCTGGCGATGGGTTAAAGAGTTTTGACGGCGTTATAATGACATTCGAACGCCGTATGAACGATGCCTGAACCCAAATCTATTGGCCGATTTGGGATAATATCAGCCAAGCCGGATAAAAAGAAAACCGCCCGCACATATCCTGCATAGAGGCAGAGCATGTGCGGGCGGCTATATAAACAAACGATACTCCTTGTTTTTATTTGAAGCGGGTATATGTTACTTCAATCTGCAATTTATCGCCGTCCGGCCCTCCCTTCAGCTTGCAATAAGAGGGTGAGAGGTCATGTTCGACGGCGGTAATAGTGCTCTGTGATTCGCTTGATGCGCCATAGCTGACAGAGACAGGCACGAGTACGATTTTGTTCCAGTCAGGATTCTTCTCCATCCATTGCTTTTCCCATGTTTTCTCGTTGAAAGCACTTCCTGCTTCCTTTTTAGCCTCTTCCATGGCGTACTTCTTTTCTTCTACACACTTGCTGACAAGGCGTGCAATGTTACTGAAGACATATTCGTTGTTGGTAAGAGAAGCAATGAATGACTGGATATTGTCGTTGACTTGGTTATTCTCAAAAAAGTCTTTCATCTTCGTCTTGCGGATGAGCAGAATCTTTTGTGGCTGTGACATCTCAAAAGTGGTCTGATGTTCTTGGTGGTAACTGTTGAACGAAAGTTTAACCGCATTCAGAGTGTCGTTTCCGATGATGTTGTTGAGTTCATCAATCGGTAAGGTTGCCTGCGTAAAGATACCTGCAGGAGATTTGAGATAGGTGCAATTGCGTTCAGAGGCCTTCTCCTTTATCTTCTGTGAGTTGGCGAAGCGGTTTGATTGCAAGACTTCCTTGGTGGAAGCAAAAACAGTTTCCATGCTATAATAAAGGGAGTCTGTTCCGTCGGCGCATTTTAAGGCAAATCCCAGACTGTCAACTGCATGAAAGCGGAATTGCATCTGGATATCCACGCGCTGTACATTGATGACTGTACCGTCACCTAAGTCGCTTTTGAGGTAGATACCCTTGAAGATGTTGTCTATAAAAGCGTCAGAATCCTTGAACTTCTCGGGGTGTTCTCTGGATTCCCTGAGAATTTCGTTACCTCGATCTTTAGATAATGGGAAGATTACAACAGGATAGTAAAGTTTGTTACCGTTATCATCGGTTTCGGCTCTCTCTTCTTCGCTGACAGAAGTATCGTAGGCGGAGAAAGAACGTCGTCCGATCAGTGAGGCTGTGTTATTAGGGTCGTAATAGTCTTCTGGAACAATGTTGGTATTGTGGTTCAGGTCCATGCGCTTGTTGAGTTCGTACGCACTCATGCGGCAAACATTCAGAGAATCGCCGAACCAGGAGTTATAGTAGACAGCAATGCGGATTTTTGTGCAGCTGTCTCCAGCCATGATACCGCTTGCTTTACCGTTAATAGGGTCATACTTGTAAACACTGGGGAATCTGAAATCGTTCACACAGTTGAGCTGTGTCATGAAACTGGCTTCGTAAGCGCCAAAGTCGGGGTCTGTAAATCTCCCGACATATCCGGTACTTGTGCGTGCATACACAGAGTCAACCAGAATGGATTCTGTAGTTACATCAAAACTCTTTGTAAAGACCTCAATATAGTCGTTCTCTGGCAACATGTCAATACCGAGTGAACCGGTATTATCATCGCACGCCAATAATACGGCAATGATGGTAAGCAGCGGTGCTATATGTTTAATTCTCATTTTTTTTCTGTGGATTGATGGACTTCGTCCCTATGTGTTGTTGTTATTTTGCTGTGTTGTTGTCGTTTTCTTCTTCTTGGCTCAGTACGGTGTCATAGAAGTTGTTGCATGCTTCATAGAGAACTTCCTTCTCCTGGTATGGGAGAATAAGTTTTCCGTTGTCTTTCGCATATTGGATAAGATTTTCGTTGACGTGTTGTCCTTGAATGATAATACCGTCTGAAAAATCGATGGCCAGTTTCATTACTGTCTCATAGGTGAGGGGAGACTTCAAACCGGCAAGGTCTTTCTTGTATACACCTTTTAAAAGCAACTTGCTGGCAAAGTTCTCATTGAACGGGGTTTTAAACTCTTCGTCGTACAGTGAGAATACTACTTTAGTATTGCGGAATGAAGGCTCGTCCTTATATGCTCGCTTGATATAAAGAGGCGCCAACGCACTAATCCATCCATGACAGTGGATGACTTCCGGGCACCAGCGAAGTTTCTTGACAGTTTCCAATACACCGCGAGCATAGAAAATGACACGAGCATCGTTGTCTGTGTATTCAACGCCATTTGCATCGGTCAGCATCAGACGATTCTGGAAGAAGTCATCGTTATCAATAAAATAAACCTGCATACGTGCAGATTGTATGGATGCAACTTTGATGATGAGCGGATGGTCCGTATCGTCTATGATAAGATTCATACCTGAAAGGCGGATAACCTCATGAAGCTGATTCCGTCTTTCGTTAATATGGCCCCACTTTGGCATGAATGTTCTAATCTCACGTTTGCTTTCTTGTACAGCTTGTGGCAAGTAGCGTCCAACTATTGAAATGTCTGATTCAGAAACGTAAGGTGTAATTTCCTGCGTAATAAATAAAATCCTTTTAGCTGTTGCCATATATTTTGGTGTATTCTTATGTTTATGCAACAAAGATAATGATTTTTGGCTTACGAAGCAGCACGGAAGTCCAAATTATAGGTTGTTTTTTAGAAACATTTTGAAAAAAGAGAGGTGTTTAATCATAATTTTATGACCAAACACCTCAATCGTGTAAGAGATATAAAATGGGTAAATATTATGCTTTAGACAGGGTCTTGTCCATTGCAGCAGCTGCGCGTCTACCGTCTCCCATAGCAAGGATGACAGTTGCACCGCCACGCACAATGTCACCACCGGCAAAAATGGTCGGGATATTACTCTGCATGTCATCATTGACTGCAATCGTGTTCTTGCGCCCCAATTCCAATCCTTCTACTGACTTGGGCACGATCGGATTAGGTGATACACCCACAGCAACAACAGCAAAGTCAATGTCTAATGTGACGGTTGCTCCGGGGATTGCCACCGGTGAGCGGCGTCCACTTGCATCTGGTTCACCCAATTCCATCTTTTGCAGGATGACTTGTTTTACAGCACCTTTCTCGTCTGCGATATACTCGATAGGATTGTGAAGGGTAAGGAATTCAATGCCTTCTTCCTTGGCGTGTTTTACTTCCTCTGCACGAGCAGGCATTTCCTTGTCGCTTCGGCGATATACAATCCAAACCTTTTCAGCTCCCAGACGCTTAGCAGTACGACAACTGTCCATGGCTGTATTTCCGCCTCCTACAACAATTACATGTTTACCCTTCATGATGGGAGTATCAAATGTCGGGTTAGAAGCATCCATGAGGTTGATGCGGGTGAGGTATTCATTGGATGACATGATACCCGTACTGTTCTCGCCCGGAATACCCATGAAGTTGGGAAGTCCCGCACCGCTTGCAATGAAGATTCCTTTGTAACCATCTTTCTCCAGATCAGCAATGCTGACCGTCTTTCCTATAACGCAATCTTTAATGAACTTTACACCCAGTTTTTCGAGATTCTGGATTTCTACGTCTACAATCTTATTTGGAAGGCGGAATTCGGGAATACCATATTTCAAGACACCGCCAATTTCATGTAAAGCCTCAAAAACAGTCACATCATATCCGTTTTTAATCATGTCTCCCGCAAAACTCAAACCAGCAGGTCCGGAACCGACAACTGCGACTTTGATTCCCTTGGACGGAGCTTTTTCCGGTAAAGAAATATTACCGCTTTCACGTTCATAGTCGGCAACGAAACGCTCCAGGTTACCAATAGAAACTGCCGGCTCGTTCATCTTGAGGTGAATACACTGGCTTTCACATTGTTTCTCCTGCGGACATACACGGCCACAAACAGCGGGCAGTGCAGAAGTGGATTTCAAGACCTTCGCTGCATCCAGGAAGTGGCCACGTTCTACGTTCTTGATGAAAGAAGGAATGTTGATGTTGACCGGACATCCCTGCATACATGTCGGATTCTTACAGTCCAGACAACGTTTAGCTTCGGTAAGTGCCTGTTCTTCGGAGAGTCCGATGTTAACCTCTTCAGTTCGTGTTGTCGCACGGTAAATAGGGTCTAATTCACCCATGACACAACGCTTGATAGCTGTACGTTCCTTGGGCTTCATGCTCTTCTGGAGCTCTTTTCTCCATGCAGAGTCTCTGTCAATGAGCTCGCTGAGCGGAGCCTGGCCGTCTTCTGCCTTAGGTGCTTGCCATATCTTCTTCTCGATGTCCTGTTTGTTGGTCTCGGGGGCACAAACGTGGTTTTCAAGTTTTTTCATCTCTTCAATTTCGATTGGCTTGAAGGCTCCCATACGTTTGAACATCTCGTCGAAGTCTACCTGATGACCGTCAAATTCCGGGCCGTCTACACAGACGAATTTCATTTTTCCACCCACAGTAATGCGACATGCACCACACATGCCGGTGCCGTCTACCATGATAGTATTCAAAGATACATCGGTCGGGACATTGTATTTCTTTGTTAATAAGCAGCAGAATTTCATCATGATGGCTGGACCGATAGCGAAACACTTGTCGACCTTCTCTCGCAGGATGACTTCCTCGATACCGACAGTTACAACTCCCTTCTTTCCATAGGAGCCGTCATCTGTCATGATGATAACTTCATCAGAGTGTTTGCGTACTTCATCTTCAAGAATGATAAGTTCTTTGCTACGTCCTGCCAGGATGCTGATAACCTTGTTCCCGGCATTTTTCAAGGCTTTGATAATAGGGAGCATCGGGGCAACTCCAACACCACCTCCGGCACAGATTACTGTGCCAAAGTTCTCGATGTGTGTTGCTTGACCGAGAGGACCTACCACGTCAAGGATAGAATCTCCTTCGTTGAGTTGACAGAGTTTGGTGGATGTCAAACCTACGGTTTGAACCACTAAGGTAATGGTACCTGTGTCTGTGCTTGAGTCGGCAATGGTCAACGGAATTCTTTCACCTTTTTCATCTACGCGGATGATGACAAAGTGACCGGCACGGCGTGACTTGGCAATCAGAGGCGCTTCTACTTCCAGTAAAAATACTTTCTCTGAAAATTGCTGCTTACGTACAATTTTATTCATTTTCCTTGTTATGTATAAGGTTGAAAATAAGCAATGCGATGCCTTTCTTCAACCTCATGTTTTGTATTGTGATTTGTATATTTTAGTTTATTCCCTGAGCAGTCAGAGATTCAGTCAATCAACTCAAATCCGGTGTATGGAACCAATGCCTTAGGCATGCGTATGCCTTCCGGTGTTTGGTTGTTTTCCAACAAAGCTGCAAGGATGCGGGGTAATGCAAGTGCAGAGCCGTTCAGGGTGTGGCAGAGTTCTGTTTTTTTCTCGGCTGTGCGATAACGGCATTTGAGTCGGTTTGCCTGATAGGTGTCAAAGTTTGAAACAGAGCTTACTTCAAGCCAACGTTTCTGTGCTTCTGAATATACCTCAAAGTCGTAGCAAATAGCAGATGTGAAGCTTTGGTCACCACCACAGAGTCGGAGAATGCGGTAGGGGAGTTCTAATTTTTGTAATAAGCCCTCTACATGTGCAAGCATTTCCTTGTGGCTTTCTTTGGAGTGCGCAGGTGTGTCAATTCGCACAATTTCTATCTTTGAAAATTCGTGCAGTCGATTCAACCCACGCACGTCTTTTCCGTATGAGCCGGCCTCGCGGCGGAAACACTGTGTGTATGCGCAGTTCTTGATGGGGAGGTCTTTTTCGTCAAGAATAACGTCGCGGTAGATGTTCGTAACAGGCACTTCGGCAGTGGGAATGAGATAGAGGTCATCGAGATTACAGTGATACATCTGGCCTTCTTTGTCGGGAAGCTGGCCTGTACCATATCCTGAAGCAGCGTTGACTACTGTTGGCGGCATGATTTCAGTATAACCGGCATTACGAGCTTCGTCTAAGAAGAAGTTTATCAAGGCACGCTGTAGGCGAGCGCCTTTGCCAATATATACTGGGAAGCCTGCACCTGTGATTTTTACACCAAGGTCAAAATCTCTGAGAGTGTATTTCTTGGCCAATTCCCAATGAGGCATCTTGGCATCGTCGTTGGCTGGATTTGCATCCCAGTTTCCTACGGTGTCTTTGCCTTCAACACATTCCTTCAGATTACTCTTTACTACCCAATTGTCTTCGGCACATGTGCCTTCAGGAACCTCGTCATAGGGGATATTTGGAATGGTACAGAGTAATGCCGTAAGCTCGTCTTGTGCTTGTTTCATTTGCTCTTCAAGTCCTTTGTTGGCATCTTTGAGCTCAGCTACACGGGCTTTAGCTTTATCTGCTTCGTCTTTACGGCCTTCTTTCATGAACATACCGATAGACTTTGCTAATTTGTTGGCTTCAGCTAGGTTGTTATCAAGTATTACCTGAGTACCTTTTCTTTTTTCGTTTAATTCGATAGCTTTCTCAATGGCTTCTTTCGCGCCTTTGAAATGCTTCTTCTCTAATCCACAGATAACCGTTTCTGTGCTTTCTGTGATTTGTTTGATTGTAAGCATACTATATTTCTTAATAATATTGTTTTTCTTTTTATTTCAAACTGATTTGTACGCTTGAAAAGCGAAAGGATGTGATGACACCCAGAAACAAGTGCGCATCACATCCTTTCCTAATTCTTTTCCGTTTGTTAAGCCTTCAGGCTTCTGCAGCAGGAGCTGGAATAACAGAAACGTAGCGTCTGTCTTCGCGGGTTACCTTAAACTGTACAGTACCATCAACCAGTGCATACAGTGTGTGGTCACTACCCATACCAATGTTTTCACCGGGATGGAATTCAGTACCTCTTTGGCGTACAATGATGTTACCTGCCTTGCAGATTTCGCCACCATAAATCTTGATGCCTAATCTTTTGCTTGCTGATTCGCGGCCGTTCTTAGAACTACCGACACCTTTTTTATGTGCCATTTCTTCTAACTGTTTTTAATTAGTGATTGATGAATGAATTTAAGCGATAACTTCAGAGATAGTCAACTCTGTGAACTGCTGGCGATGACCATTGAGTTTGCGGAAACCTTTTCTTCTCTTCTTGTGGAAAACAAGTACTTTGTCACCTTTTACCAATGGAGATTCAACCTTGCAAACAACTTTTGCGCCTTCTACGGTAGGAGTTCCTACTGTGATTGCATCGTCTGTTGCTACAAGAAGTACCTTCTCAAATTCTACTGTTGCACCTGATTCAGCATTCTGAATGTGGTGAACAAACAATTTTTTGCCAGCTTCTGCTTTAAACTGCTGGCCGTTAATTTCTACAATTGCGTACATTATTTGTATTGTAAAAAGTTAGATCCGCCGGGTGGTTGCTCTTTCTGATCAATCTCTTTTTATACCCGGTTAGGAATAATCGGCTGCAAAATTAGCCTTTTTCTTCTAAACTGCAAAATATTTGTGTTTAAATATTTAACCCAATTCGGTCAATAGACCGCAGATAAGTTTTCTTGCCAATGTAGTCAGATGCTTTCTGGCCCTTTTTCACCTCTTTCCGTGCCATCTTGCTTCCCGCTTCATCTCGGCAGAGTCCGCTATGCCTTCGATGAAGTAGTCGAGGACCTGACACAGATAAATGTATATAAGGTTCCGACAGACAGCATAACGGTAAAAACAGAATGACGATATTCTATAAAAGGAGAAGGGGTTGTACTATTACAGTTGCAGCCCCTTGTTGTGTTTATGAAAGTGAGGTGACCATTTTTTTTGATTTGCTCTATCTCGGCTTGAAGTTTGGCTATTTTCTGTCTCTTTTGCCATTTATCCCAAATCCTAATGACCGATTTGGGTTGAAGAGGGAGGTGAGTTTCTGCTGTATCCGTTTCTGCTGCTTTTCGCTCATTGCGAGGAAGACTTCCTGCTGCCCGGCATCCGAGCCGAGTATCTCGCGGTAACGCTGGTGCAGCCCCAGGTAAGCTTTTGCCGGTGTGACAACGTGGGGGTGCAAGTTTTTCGCAGGTTTTGTCAACTGACAAAATGAGGGGTGCAGACTTTTGGGAGGCTTTGTCAAGGTGACAAAGTGGGGGATGTAGCCCTTCGGAGGCTTTGCAACTTGACAAAAGTGGGGGAGCTGTCCTTTCGGAGGCTTTGCCGGGCTGACAAAGTGACCGGAAAGCTCGCTAAGAGAATTTGTCAAGCGAGCAAAACCTAAAACCATGTGGAACGGTTGTCCTGTCTGCCAGGAGATGATTCATATGCACCCCGTACGAGTTTCAACAGGTGGCCAAGGCATGGAACGCCAGCCTCGAGAGGCGGGAACGTACCTCGTGGGAACAGGTCTGGACGTCCTGCCTCTGCATGTTGCAGCCGCACAGTCGCCAACGACTCTCGCCCAGCGACATCATGGTCTTCCCC
>JAQXZK010000013.1 GCA_029227175.1 Bacteroidales bacterium
TGTTGACAGACCAACCAGATGTTGAGCACGCCCGAAACTACTGGAAAGTGCTGAAACATAGACTGAAGAAAGAGGGAAATGAGTCGGTTACAAATTGTAACCAACTGAAATTACGTTCAAGTGATGGCAAGACAGCCAAGGAATACAAGGAATTCAAGGGTTTGAAGAAGGAAAACCTGCGAGATAACATGACCAACGAGGAACTTGTGTTGAACATGTTAGCGGAACTCTCTACGACCAGCATCACCAAATCCAAGAATCCTCAGACACTTGAAGACAACATGAAGTGTGCCGCTGATGGCGGTGAATGTACTTTTACCATTCATGTTCGGGTTAAATTTTCCGCCAAGCGAAGGTTTTTCTCACATTCAGATGTAAAAAAGGCCCAGCAACGATGCCGAGCCCTCATACATGTTATTAAATCATTGTTCCTTAACCTCTCAGAGATGTTAAAGAGCTTTCTTCACTATTTCATATTTTGCTTGAGCAGGGAATTTTCTGCTACGTTGTCTATCAGCCGCTGGTTTTCCTGCATGAGCTGCATGTTTTCCTTGGCCTTGTCAAGGAACTCGCGGATAAGAGGATTTTCCTTGAAACGCGTTGGTACCACACGCATGATGTCTTCAATCTGGGGGGTCATCACAGGATATGGCAACGAGCTGCACAGCATCATAAAGATACTTGGTCCCAAAGCATTCTCGCTATTTTCAGCAATGAAGTCTTTCACATACATGTTCATTTCTTCGGTGAGCTTGTCGGATTCTTTCGAGAGCTGTTCGCGTATTTCATCAATATTTCCGCCCTCCATCACCATCTGTGCCTCACGGCGATCCATGCTGAGAAATTCGGATTCAAATTTATTGCGCTTTTCAATAAAGTCATATAACTTGTCATTCAAGGTTGTTCCCCTGGCCGTGAGTCCGGCATTGCTTATCTCTACCTTTATTTTTCCGCTTTCAAGGATGAGAGGCATCAATGCTTCTCCGTTCATGTAAAGAGTAACCATGCGGACGGAGTCCACATCACCCGTCATCTTGAAGTTGCCATGCTCTACATCAGCCGAGTCTACGACTGCCCACTGTCCGTCGTTCTCGAAAACACGCAAGTAGAGAGTCTTTCCATCCAAGCTTGACACAGCCGAGGAGCCTTCAATCTGATACATCGTGCTACATGAAACGGCCATACCCCCGAACAACATGAAGCAGAATAAATCAAGTATTTTTTTCTTCATAAATTTCCATTCATTCATCAACTTAGAAATGCCTTTCTGATGCATTTCCAGCGCAAAGATATAACCGACCTGCAAAGAAAAAAGTCCACCATGGGGTTTTTTCAAATGATTTAGGTATTTTTGCATACAATTTAAGTTTTCCGGTTATTATTGTCAATGATTTTAAATCACAAATTATTATATAGTATGAAACTGAAGAATATATGTATTATGAGCCTGCTGATGGCCTTTATCGGTCAAACAGCATGGGCAGACGAAGGTATGTGGTTATTGCAGCTGATGAAACAGCAACATTCCATTGACCTGATGAAGAAACAAGGTCTCAAGTTAGAGGCTGACGAGCTTTACAATCCCAACGGTCCTTCACTCAAGGATGCTGTCGGCATCTTTGGCGGAGGTTGCACGGGTGAAATCATTTCACCAAACGGTCTGATTCTGACCAATCACCACTGTGGTTATTCCTCTATACAGAAGCACAGCTCGGTGGAACACGACTACCTGACTGACGGCTTTTGGGCTACCTCACAGGAAGAGGAACTGGCCACACCGGGACTGAAGTTCCAGTTTGTGGAGCGCATTGTCGACATCACCGACCGTGTCAATGCAGACGTGAAAGCCGGGAAGGTCAAGGAAGCAGAGACCTTTACCAGCAAGTACTTGACCAATATTGCCGACATACTGCTGAAAGAAAGTGACCTCAACGGCAAGCCGGGTATCTCGACACTCGCACTTCCATTCTATGCCGGAAATAAGTTCTTCCTCTTCTTCATGAAGACCTATACGGACGTTCGCATGGTAGCGGCACCCCCCAGCAGCATCGGTAAGTTTGGCGGTGAAACGGACAACTGGATGTGGCCTCGCCACACGGGTGACTTCTCCGTCTTCCGTATCTATGCCGACAAAAACGGAGAGCCGGCCGACTACAGCAAGGACAACGTACCTCTGCAGACCAAGACTTTCTTCCCCATTTCCTTAAAGGGTATTGAGGAGGGAGACTATGCCATGGTCATGGGATTCCCCGGCAGCACCAGCCGATACCTCACCCGCTCAGAGGTGAAAATGCGCATGACAGCAACGAACACTCCTATCATAGACATACGTACCGCACGCCTGAACGCGCTGAAGGATGCTATGGCAGGCAGTGACAAGATACGCATCCAGTATGCCAATAAATATGCCGGCAGCAGCAACTACTGGAAGAACTCCATCGGCATGAACAAGGCCATCATAGACAACAACGTGCTGGGCACCAAAGCCGACATCGAAGCGCGATTTGCAGAGTTTGCCAAGGGCAAACCGGAATACGAGGGTGTGGTGGAGAAACTGGACCAGATAGCCGAAGAAAATGAATCCATCATGCGTGAGACAAGATACCTGGCCGAGGCATTCGCCTTTGCCATCGAGTTTCATTCACCACTGGAGATTATGGACAACATTCAGAAAGGCCTGCAAGAGAAGAACGACTCCCTGCTGCAAGCTAATCTGGAGTCACTGCAGAAGTATTATGACAGAATCCACAACAAGGACTACGACCACGAGGTAGACCGCAAGGTAGCTAAAGCTATCTTCCCCGTCTATGCCGAGAAAATCGAGGCCGACAAGCGTCCCGCCTTCTATGAAACCATTGACAAAGAGTTTGGCGGAGATTATGACGCCTACATCGATGCCATGTACGATAAATCCATCCTCTCCAACAAAGCCAATCTGGAGAAATTCCTGAAGAAACCGACCGTTAAAGCCATTGAGAAAGATATTGCCACAGCCTACTCACGGGCCATATCCGAGAAAAGCCATGAGATCATCAAGAGAAGGAAACCTTCTGCCGATGCTGACTTGCTACACAAGGCTTATATCCGTGGTCTGAACGAAATGAAGGCCCCCATTCCCTCCTATCCGGATGCAAACTTCACCCTTCGCCTGACCTACGGAAACGTCAAGTCATACACGCCACGTGACGCTGTGAAGTACAACTTCTTCACCACCGCAGAAGGCATCCTCGAAAAGGAAGACCCGGACAACAGGGAGTTCAACGTGCCAGCTAAACTGAAATCACTCATCTTGCAGAAGGACTTCGGCCGCTACGCTATGAAAGACGGCTCACTACCCTGCTGCTTCCTGACCACAAACGACATCACCGGTGGTAACTCCGGATCTCCCGTCATCAATGCCGAAGGACAGCTCATCGGTGCTGCCTTTGATGGCAACTGGGAAAGCCTCAGCGGTGATATCCACTTCGATGACAACCTACAGCGTTGCATTGCCGTCGACATTCGCTATGTCCTCTTCGTCATCGAAAAGATTGGCGGTCTGACACGTCTGATTGACGAAATGAAAATCATCGAATAAATCCTCCTGACCATGAAAATAAAAAAGATACTTGCTACTCTGACGCTTGGCATAGTCGTGTGCACGCACGCAATAGCCGACGAAGGAATGTGGATGCTGACCGACATCAAGCACCAGAATGAAATGGCCATGAAAGAGCTGGGCCTGATGATTCCTGTTGACATGATTTACAGCACAGAAGGCATCTCTATCAAAGACGCCGTGGTTCATTTCGGAGGCGGATGCACCGGTGAAATCATTTCCCCCGAAGGATTGGTGCTGACCAACCACCACTGCGGCTACAGTGCCATTGCCCGTCACAGCACGGTCGAGCACGATTACCTGACCCATGGCTTCTGGGCAATGAACCACGAAGAGGAACTGGCTACACCGGGACTGAACGTTACCTTCATCGACAAGATTCTTGACGTGACCAGTTACGTCAAGGAGCAGTTGCAAAAAGACGAAGACCCCAACGGTACCAACTATCTCTCGCCCAAGTACCTGACCCAGGTGGCCAAACGCTTTATCGAGTCCGAAAAGATCACCTTGGGTAAAGGACAGATAACCGAACTGAAGCCGTTCTATGGAGGCAACCGCTATTATATGTTTATCAAGACGGTGTACCCGGACGTGCGTATGGTGGGAGCACCTCCCAGCAGTATCGGTAAATTCGGAGCTGATACCGACAACTGGATGTGGCCTCGCCACACGGGCGACTTCTCCCTCTTCCGTATCTATGCCGACAAAAACGGAGAGCCGGCCGAGTACAGCAAGGACAATGTTCCCCTGCGCCCCAAGAAACATGTCAAAATCAGTCTGGCCGGATACAAGGAGAGTGACTTTACCTTTATCATGGGATTTCCCGGAAGGAACTGGAGATACATGATTAGCGACGAGGTGGAAGAGCGCATGGAAACCATAAACTTCATGCGTCACCACATTCGCGATGCACGCCAGCAAGCGTTGATGGAAGAAATGGTCAAAGACGATGCCGTTCGCATCCACTATGCCAGCAGATACGCCTCAAGCGCCAACTACTGGAAGAACGCTATCGGCATGAACGAAGGCTTGAAACGCCTCCACGTGCTCGACACGAAGAAGGCCCAACAAGAAGCCATCCTTCAATATGCAAAGGAAAAGAATGACCGGAAAATAGAAGAGGCCTTTCAAACCATACGCAAAGTTGTGGCAGACCGGAAACCGTCCATGTACCACTACTACGCCATCTCCGAAGCACTATACGCGCCCATACAACTTTGTTCGGCACCCTCAACCAAGAAGTTGGAGCAAGCCTTGAAGAGCAAGCAGAAGGCTGCTATCAAGGCACAAACAGACAGCCTCACCCTCGATGTCGAGAAGTACTTCCAGCGTATGCCCTTCCCCGAGGTGGAAAGGAAGGTGTCAAAGGCTCTTCTCAAGGCATACAAGGAATACGTCCCCGAAGCCGACCGCATCAGTGTCTTTGCCAACATCGCCCGGGAATATGGAGATGATACCGACGCCTACGTCGACTCCTGGTTTGAGAAATCTATCTTCGGCAGCAAGGAGAACTATGACAGATTTGCCCAGAAGCCAAGTCTGAAGCAACTGCAGAACGACCCGCTCATCACCTATGTGAAATCAGTAGTGGAAGGCATGCAGGCATGCGCAAACACGATGGCAGAGGCAAACAAGAACTACGATGCCGCCCACAAAGAGTGGGTTCGGGGCACTCTGGAGAAGAAAAACGCAGAGGGACGTCCCATATATCCTGACGCCAACTCCACCCTCAGATTGACATACGGCTCCGTTCGTTCTTATTCTCCGGCCGACGGAGTCACCTACGACTACCAGACCACGCTAAAAGGAGTCATGCAGAAGGAAGACCCCACCAACAGCGAATTTATCGTTCCCGACAAGTTGAAAGAACTGTATACTCATAAAGACTACGGCCGCTATGCCGACGAGAACGGCGAAATGCCGGTCTGCTTTATCGTCAATACAGATAATACCGGAGGAAACTCAGGCAGTCCTTGTTTCAACGCTAAAGGTGAACTCATCGGCACCGGCTTTGACAGAAACTACGAAGGACTGACCGGAGACATCGCCTTCCGCCCATCTTCACAAAGAGCGATTGTCGTTGACATACGCTACACGCTCTTCATCATTGACAAATTTGCAGGGGCCAGCCACCTTATCAAAGAGCTGGACATTGCAGATTGATAGAAACCGGACTCCACCGATTGTGATGGAGCTCCATCACCTCTCTATAACCGGCGTCGTAAAGTGCTTCTAAGGCTTTACGGCGCCCGTTGTTTATCCGGTTGGGAAAATGCGCGTCGCTGTTTACGGTCACCCGACAGCCACACTCCTTCATGAGTGAGAAGACAGAAAGGTCGGGATAAAATTCTCCTTGCTCACAGGCGTTCTTCGTGTTCACCTCCACTACCTTTTGATTCCGTGCCGCCTCTAAAAAGAATTGCTCTATATAGCTTCGAGACCTGCCGCTGCCAACCAGATCCGGTCTGGAATAATAGAACAACTGAATCATCTTGAACGGATGAGCAATGATATCCACGCCTGGATGTCGAGCCAAAGCGATATGATTGGACAAATAAGTGTCAAGCAAGGAATCCTGGTCGTCTCGTGTCGGGAAATATTTGCACATCAAGCAGTCAAAGCGCGCTCCACTCACGTCAAGGTCAACTAACGTCAGTTCCCTCTTTCCTCGGTGTTCTCCTGCTTCCGGGCACAAGACGTAATGGACAGAGCCTATCCGATAGTCCAGCGGATAGTCCGGAAAATAATCGAAAAGGAACTTTCCCCGGTTGGGAAGAAAGCTGATATAGTCTAACTCGAGACTAAGGTATAACTCTATCTGTGAGCCATATTGCTGTTTCAGCCGTCGAAACTCCTGCACATAATCGTCCAGTCGCTCCCGGTTCATATTGCAGGGAGAGGGATAGGGAATCGGACTGTGGGAAGAAAAACCCAATGCCGTGAATCCTTCCGCAATGGCATTTTGCACGAATGCCTCCATCGCAGCCCTACCATCACAATAGTCACAATGCGTGTGATAGTTTGTCAGGTTTCTATCTCGCTGAGTTCCATCCATCGTAATGTCTTTTCATCTATCTCGTCAGTCAACAGGGGCAGACGCTTGGAATATTCGGTGAGTTTCTCCACCGATAGCGTACCGCTACAAAGTTCCGTCTCGAGTTGTTTCTTTTCTTCCTCCAAGGCAGCAATATCCGTTTCCAGCTGCTCCAATTCTCGTCTCTCCTTGAACGAGAGGCGTCGCCTTTCGTTCTGACGCACACGGGAGGATTTCTCCTGCTGGCTGTTTAAGAGTTTTTCCTGCGCACGCTGGTGCTTCTTATATGCTTCATGCCATTCGCGATATTGAGTATAATTACCGGGGAAATCCCGGATATCGGCATTGCCGTTGAAGACCAGCAGATGATCAACCACCTTGTCCATGAAATAGCGGTCGTGGCTGACAACGATTACACATCCCTTGAACTGCTGCAAGTATTCTTCCAGAACCTGCAAGGTTACGATATCCAGGTCGTTCGTAGGCTCGTCGAGCACGAGGAAATTCGGATTCCGCATCAGCACCGTACACAAGTACAGCCTGCGTCGCTCGCCTCCTGAGAGTTTATATACATAGTTGTATTGGGTTTCGGGCGAGAAGAGGAAATACTGCAAGAACTGCGAAGCGGTCATCCGGCGGCCGTCAGAGAGTTCAATGACCTCTGCATACTCCTTGACCACATCTATGACCTTCATTTGCTCGTTAAACGCCAACCCCTCTTGCGAGTAGTAGCCGAAGCGAACCGTCTCGCCAATCTCCAGCGTGCCGGAGTCGGCCTGCTGCTGACCCATCAATATCTTGATGAACGTGGATTTTCCCGTTCCGTTATTTCCGACAATGCCCATCTTCTCATAACGGGCAAAGATATACGAGAAGTCATTGAGAATCTTCAGGTCTCCAAACGACTTGAACAAGTGGTCGGCCTCAAAGATTTTACTGCCGATGTAGGATGCCTTCACATCCAGTTTCACCTGATTGTTCTGAATATGTTGCTTGGCCACCTTTTCCAATTCATAGAACGCCTCCTCCCGATAGCGTGCCTTGTGCCCACGAGCCTGTGGCATGCGCCTCATCCATTCCAGTTCCGTCCGGTACAAGTTGTTGGCGCGTTCTATTTCCACCGACTTGGCATCAAGCCTCTCCTGTCGTTTCTCCAGGTAATAGCTGTAATTACCCTTATAGCGATAGACCGTCCGCTGGTCTATCTCCAGTATTTCCGTGCACACCCTATCCAGGAAGTAACGGTCATGAGTCACCATGAGCAATGTCAGGTTTGAACGGCTCAGATAATCCTCCAGCCACTCCGTCATTTCCAGATCGAGGTGGTTGGTCGGCTCGTCCAGCATGAGGAAATCCGGTTCATGCACCAGCACACTGGCCAGTGCCACACGTTTCAGCTGACCACCACTCAGGTGTTCTATCTTCTCGTTCGTGTTCGTGATGTTCAGCTGTGTCAGCATCTGCCTCACCTCCAGTTCCTTCTTTTGGCATCCTTGTTCCATGCAAGCCTCCAGCACAGATAAGTTGGAAGGGAAGTATGGGTCCTGCTCCAGAAAGCCGACCTTGATGTCACGCCGAAAAATCACAGAGCCGGAGTCATACCCTTCCTTGCCGCTCAAGATGGAAAGAAGGGTGGACTTGCCCGAACCGTTCTTGGCAATCAGGCCTACACGCTGTCCCTCGGCCAGTCCGAAAGATATTTCACGGAAAAGTACTAAGTCTCCAAACGATTTTGTCAGTCCCTCTACTTGCAGAACGGGTGTTACAACTGCCATACCTCAATAGATTACAGTAATTGTTGATATATCTCCGTCAAGTGAATGGTCTCGCCTGCACGCACCTTGCTCCAGACCAGTTTCATAGGGTCTATCACGATGTCTTCATAACGTATCACAGGCTCTTCCCGGTTACCGTCTATCAACGAGAGCCACTCCACACCGTCCACTTCATTGGCAAGGATGACGCATAGCGTGATGCCGACAGCGAGCCACGCCTCACGGTTCTTGGCACCCCAGACACCCTTGTCTATCAACATCTGGATATGGGCAATGTCCTCTTCCTGCCCGGTAAAGTCCTTCTTCAACTGTTCCTTTATCTGACGGGATACATAGTCAAAGGCATCGTCTATCTGCATTACCTCGCTCATGCGGACAGGTATCAGTTCTGCCGCCGGCTTCACGCCCGGAGCCGGAATCTCCAACGACGCAATCGTTTCCTCCGCCTCCTTGATCGAGTCTCCCGGACGAGCGGTGAACGAACATTCGAACGCCACATCGCGTATGCCGGTTATCCACAGGTGTTGCACATACTGCACGCCTTCCTCGACAAACGACTCTGCGGAATAAGCACAATTCAGGTCACCCACCTTCACGCGACGAGCCTCCCGATGCGAGTTCAACTCTTCACGCACGGCTTCTGCACCATAATCGGATTCGCCTCTAAAGGCCGAGATGCGGAAATTGCCAGTCCATACGTCATGATTAAAGAACAAGAACGAACCTTCTTCGTCGACGGACTCCTGCCACGTCTGGGGATACATCATTGAGAACCAATGACCGGGTGCTATAAACTTCTTCATGCTTTGACTATCTGTTTAATGGGAACAAAGATAGTGCAAACCGAGAGCAGAATAAAATAAGCTTGATTATTTTTTATGCCGAGGCGAAGCCTATCTTATCTAAAGTAGTGCAAATTGAGAGGAGAACTTTCATGCTGCATGAAAAAGTTATCCCGAAATGCAGCCTATCTTATCCAAAGATAGTGCTTTTTATTTGCTTATGTCGTCATTTAGCCATTTCTTTGTACAATAACTTTAAATACTAAACTATGAAATCACTCCACAAATTTCTATCCGTCACCCTGTTGGCTGGAGCATGCACAGCTACGGCCCTTGCCCAAGCCTATAAGAATCCGGCTCTCTCAGCCGAAGAACGAGCCGAGGACCTCCTGAACCGACTGACTCTCGCAGAGAAAGCCAGCCTCATGGAGAATGCCTCACCCGCCATCACGCGTCTGGACATTCCGCCATTCAACTGGTGGAACGAAGCCCTGCACGGAGTCGGACGCAACGGTACGGCCACTGTCTTCCCCATCACGATGGGCATGGCTTCCTCGTTTGATGACGCTTTGCTCTACGAGGTGTTCACGGCCGTCAGTGACGAGGCACGCGCCAAGAACAATCTGGCGCGCAAGGAGAACCGCTGCAAGATTTACGAGGGACTGTCTTTCTGGACACCCAACATTAACATCTTCCGCGACCCACGCTGGGGACGCGGGCAAGAGACCTACGGAGAAGACCCCTACCTCACGGGCCGGATGGGATTGGCCGTGGTACGGGGATTGCAAGGCCCGTCAGGCCATCGCTACCAGAAACTCTATGCCTGTGCCAAGCATTTTGCCGTACACAGCGGACCGGAATGGAACCGACACAGCTTCAACCTCGAAGACCTGCCTCCAAGAGACCTCTGGGAGACCTATCTGCCGGCTTTCAAAGTGCTGGTACAGGAGGGCGACGTCAAGGAAGTGATGTGTGCCTACCAGCGTCTTGACGGCGAGCCTTGTTGCGGCAACACCCGACTGTTGCAGCAGATTCTGCGCAACGAGTGGAACTTCCAGGGCATCGTGACCAGCGACTGCGGAGCAGTGGACGACTTCTGGAAGCCTAACCGCCACGGTTTCTCTCCCGACAAGCATTCCGCCATCTCCAAAGCCGTGCTCTCCGGCACTGACGTAGAGTGCGGACACACCTATAAGTCACTCCCCGAAGCGGTCAAAGAGGGAAAAATCACGGAAGAGCAAATCAATACCAGTCTGAAACGCCTGTTGAAGGGTCGCTTTGAACTGGGCGACTTTGACGACGACAACCATGTCGAATGGCGCCAGATAGGTCCGGAGGTCATCGCCTGTCAGGCACACCACGACCTTGCGCTGAAGATGGCACACGAATCCATTGTCCTGCTGCAGAACAAGAACGGGATTCTCCCGCTCAAGAGCGACATGAACATCGCCGTCATGGGGCCGAACGCTGCCGACTCGACCATGCTCTGGGGCAACTACAACGGTTTCCCGAAGCACACCACGACCATGCTGGAGGGAATTCGTCAAGTCGTTCCGCAAGCCACCTACGTCCGGGGATGCGGCCTTTATGACCAGGTTGAGGAAGATGCGGTTCAACGTGTGAAAGACGCTGACGTGATTATCTTCGTAGGCGGCATCTCGCCCAAGCTCGAAGGCGAAGAGATGAAAGTCAACCTCAAAGGCTTCAAAGGCGGAGACCGGACCGACATCGAACTGCCCGAGGTGCAACGCACATTGCTTGCCCAACTGCACAAGGCCGGCAAGAAGGTCATCTTCGTCAACTGTTCGGGCAGTGCCATCGGACTTGAACCGGAGACCATCCACACTGAAGCAATCGTACAGGCCTGGTACGGTGGAGAATGTGCCGGCGAGGCCCTGGCCGACATTCTCTTCGGCAAGGTGAACCCCAGCGGTAAACTCCCGATCACCTTCTACAAGAATATCTCTCAGCTTCCCGACTACGAAGACTATCGCATGCAAGGACGCACCTACCGTTACTTCAAGGGTACTCCACTCTTTGACTTCGGCTACGGACTGAGCTACACAGATTTCTCTCTGGGCAAACCACGCTATCAGCACGAAGAAATCAACGTCAGACTAAAGAACACCGGAAAGCGAGCAGGTGCGGAAGTCATTCAGGTCTACTTGCGTCGTCACGGCGACACCGATGGTCCAATCAAGACTCTGCGTGCCTTCAAACGCGTGACACTCGCTGCCCACTCCTCACAGACTGTCCGGATTCCCCTGAAGCGCGACTCCTTCGAGTGGTGGGATACCGCGACCAACACCATGCGCGTGCTTCCCGGCACCTACGACGTGATGGTCGGCACCTCCAGCCGGGCGGAAGACCTGCAGACGATAACCGTCACCATTCCATAACCGTCTCTCTCCCTCTTTCGCCGGACTTTACTCCGCTTCCTGCAACGGCAGGCAAAAAAGATAAAGGGCAACCCACGTGCTGTGTGCGGGTTGCCCTTTGCTTTTGTTGGATAGTTAGAGTCTGTCAGTTTATGACGTTTCCTTTGCTGTGCAAGGATTATTTTTTCGCTTGGATTGCGATGCTGACAATCCTTTCCGTAAGGTTTACAATGCATTTTGTAGCTAATCTTTGCCCTCTGAAAAGTTGACGGAAGAAATTGCGAGTTTGATACGCTTTTCCGAAAGAGTTACCGGAGGATTTTTCTTTTAGTAAGACCGGGAAAGGGCGTTTTCCGGTGAATTTGCACCGAGGAGAAGGATTTGCGTGCCGACGGCAACGACCGCTGCCGACAACAGGATGATTGCCGACAACCCAGACGACAAGGACACCGCAAATATAGACAACAGAGCAAACATAAACCAACCTCTGTCTACATTCCGATTAAGTTCCGATGATAAAATAAATCCCGATCATAAAGAAAATTTTTCCCCCGCTGTTTCCGTTGTCTGAACGAATATTCCCTATTGTCTGAAATCAGTAAGGTTTTTTATGAACAGAATAAGTTCGGATTTTGTAAATTTGTCGCGTATTAAAACTTTACCCATCAATCCGGAACATTATGAAACGTATTTCTTTTTACCTCTTGTTTACGCTTGTCTCAGTCATGACCTTTGCCCAGTACGCTCCTGCCGGCGACCGCATCAAGACCTCTTGGGGCGAAAACATCGACCCCAGCCACGTGTGGGAAGAATATCCCCGCCCCATCATGGAGCGCAGCCGATGGATGAACCTGAACGGACTGTGGAACTATGCCATCCAGCCCAAGGGAAGCACAGAACCCCTCCGGTATGAGGGCGAGATTCTGGTACCCTTCTGCATAGAGTCAAGTCTGTCGGGCGTAGGCAAAAAGCCGACAGAAAAGGATGAACTCTGGTACAGCCGTGAATTCAGCATACCGACAGACTGGAAAAACAAACACGTCCTACTGAACTTCGGCGCTGTAGACTGGCGAGCCGACGTATGGGTGAACGACATCAAGGTAGGCTCGCACACAGGTGGCTATGCAGCCTTCTCGCTAGATATCACTGCTGCCCTCCGGACAAGCGGCAAGCAGAAACTCGTGGTACGCGTATATGACCCCACCAATACCGGCACACAACCGCACGGCAAGCAATGCAAAGACCCGCACGGCATCTGGTACACACCCGTGACAGGCATCTGGCAGACCGTATGGCTGGAACCGGTCGACGCGACCCATATCCGCTCTCTCCGTATCACACCCGACATAGACACACACCGGGTGACAGTCGCACTCAACACCTCGGCCTGCATCCAGGATGCCACGGTAGAAGTCAAAGTACTGGACGGCAAGCAAGTCATCGCCACTGCCCGAAGCCTCGGAGCGGAACCCGTCGAAGTGGCCATGCCACAAGACCACAAACTATGGTCGCCCGACTCGCCCCACCTCTACGACCTCGACATCACAGTCAGCCGGGACGGAAAGCCTGTCGACCAGGTAAAGAGCTACGTCGGCATGCGCAAAATCAGCATGCAGAAAGATGCCAACGGTATCATGCGCATGACGCTGAACAACCGGCCGCTCTTCCACATGGGACCGCTGGACCAGGGATGGTGGCCCGATGGGCTCTATACCGCGCCCAGCTACGAAGCCCTGACGTTCGACATAGACAAGACAAAAGACTTCGGCTTCAACATGATACGCAAGCACGTCAAGGTAGAGTCCGACCTGTGGTATAACTACTGCGACAAGCATGGCATCATCGTCTGGCAGGATATGCCGAACGGCAAGTGGAACGCCGCCGGATGGCAGAACCACAACTACTTCATCGGCAACGAATGGACCCCCTCTGCCGAGACAGAAGCCATCTACCGCCACGAATGGAAGGAAATCATGGAACAGCACTACAACAACCCCTGCGTCTGCGTTTGGGTGCCGTTCAACGAAGGATGGGGACAGTTTAAGACCGCAGAAATTGCAGCATGGACCAAGAGCATGGACCCGACACGACTTGTCAACCCGGCCAGCGGAGGAAACTTCTTCCAGACCGGCGACATCATCGACCTGCACAACTATCCGGCTCCCAACATGTACCTCTACGACGCACAACGGGTGAACGTATTGGGCGAATATGGTGGCATCGGCTACGTCGTCAAGGACCACATCTGGGAGAAAGACCGCAACTGGGGCTACGTGAAATACAACTCCCCGCAGGAAGTGACAGACGAATACGTAAAATATGCCGAACAACTGCTGACACTGGCCAAGCGAGGATTCTCCGCCGGTGTCTACACACAGACCACCGATGTAGAGATAGAAATCAACGGTCTGATGACCTACGACCGGAAGGTAATCAAAGTAGACGAGGCACGCATCCGCGAAGCCAACCGTAAACTCACCGAGGTCCTAAGCAGGTAAACAGCGTCAACATGAACATTCAAGCATCAGCACTGACCATCCTTCTGACAGCATTTACACTCATGGGGTGCCGGCAAGCAGACGTACAACGACTCGACCAGGAACGGCTGACGACAGAACTGGACAGTCTCTTCGACCGGAAATTCCCGAAGGAAGACCCCGGAGCCGCTGTCATCGTGACCCACCACGACAGCATCGTCTACAACCGTTGCTTCGGCATGGCACGTCTGGACACACCCACCCCCATCACCGGCCACACCATGTTCAACATCTGCTCGGTGAGCAAGCAATTCAGTGCTGTTGCTATCCTGAAACTGGCAGAGGAAGGCAAACTCTCGCTGGACGACAGCCTCAAGAAGTTCTTCCCGGAATTCCGGGCCGACTTCTACAACCGCATCACACTGAGACACCTGCTGAGCCACACCTCCGGCCTGCCGGACGCACGGCCACGCACAGCCGAACAGTGGCAACGCTACACCAGCACCACACCCACCCGCTTCACCTGCGTAGAAGACTTCAAACGATTCTGCGAAGAAGACGAGTCATGCCGCTACCTGGAACAACTCGACACACTGGAATTTGAACCGGGCACACAATACGCCTATCAGAACCCGACCTTCCAACTGCTCCTGATGGTCATCGAAAGAGTCACCGGCCAACAATTTGACGACTGGATGAAGCAACACATATTCCTTCCGGCAGGCATGGAACAGACCACATTCTTTGAACCGGACAAAGTCATACCCGACATGGCACACGGATACGAACCTGTAGGATTCACAACCCTCAACGGAGACCGCATCCCGACCGACAACCCCAACCACTACTTCCGCAGCAAAGACGGACGATGGGAAGAGAACGACTACGGCGAAGCCAGCTTCTTCGGGACAAAGGCCGATGGAGGCATATACACCACCCCGCTGGAGTTCCTGAAATGGGACCGGGCACTCTACCACGACCAAATCATCAGCAAAGCCTCCCGACAGATAGCGCACACCGCACACATCTCCACCGACATACCCGAGACAGACTACGGACTCGCCTTCTTCATCGAGCACAAAGCCCAGCGGCCGACAAAGATTTACCACACGGGCGACAACGGAGGATTCCTCATCTTCGAGGGCAGAATTCCCTCACTCGACCTCTTCTACTTAGTCTTTGCCAACCGCCCCGACTGGAACCGGGAAGCCACCATAGAAGCCATGGACCAAATCATACTCCGCGCCTTCAAACCCAAGAAATAACATCCAAACCATACAACTATTCAAACACAGACAGAAAAAAAATGATTAGAAAACTCATCCACATACTGAAAACCAATCTCATAGTCTGGGCGAAACGTCTGTTCACACTGGGCGACGACTGCGCCGATGAAGAAATTGTCATCAACGGCATCAAGGCCGGCATAGACTTCAAAGGAGCCAAACTGTGGGTCCTCATCCTGGCCATCTTCGTCGCTTCCTTAGGACTGAACACCAACAGCACGGCCGTCATCATCGGTGCCATGCTGATAAGCCCACTGATGGGGCCCATCATCGGCATGGGCCTGGGCATCGGCATCAACGACCTGGTTGTCTTCAAGAAATCGCTGAGCAACTACCTCACGGCAACCATCTTCAGTGTCATCACGGCCACATTCTACTTCCTGCTGACCCCACTGGCCGAGGCACAGAGCGAACTGCTCGCCCGCACCAGTCCAACCATCTACGATGTCCTCATCGCACTCTGTGGCGGTCTGGCCGGTATCATTGCTTTGGGAAGCACCTCACAACGCACAGGCAACGTCATTCCCGGTGTAGCCATCGCCACCGCCCTGATGCCGCCCCTCTGCACCGTTGGATTCAGCCTGGCAACGGGAAACTGGCTGTATGCGGCCGGAGCCCTGTTCCTCTACGTGATAAACACGGTATTCATCTCCTTAGCCACCTATGTAGGGTGTCGCTTCATCCTGAACTACAAACCGGTCATTGAACCGGATGCCAAGAATCAGAAACGCACCAACCGAATCGTCTTTGCCATCGTGAGCCTCATCATCATTCCGGCCATCATGCTTACCGTACGCATGATTCAGGAAAGCGTATTCGACCAGCGGGCCAGACAATTCATCTCGCACGAACTCAACTTCCCCGAGACACAGATTCTGGCCAAAGAATACAGCTACAAGAACAGAACCATCCGCGTGGCCCTGTTAGGCAAGGAGACAGACTCACTGCTCATCAAAGACGCCCGCCAGCGACTCGCTGACTACAAACTGAAAAACGTACACCTGGAAATCAAACAAAAAGAACTGGGACTCGACAGCCGTGCCGTCAAGGAAATGATTACCTCACAAGACATGCGCGTAGCAAAAACGGCCGAGATGCTGGATATCCAGAAAAACGAACTGCTGTCCAGGGAACAGGAACTCGAACGCTATCACCAACGCGAAAAACTTGCCGCCGACCTCTACCGGGAAATGCAGGTGCTCTTCCCCTCGGTCAAAGGAATCAGTATGGGGTTAGGTACACAAATCTACACCGACAGCATCACGCGACAACAGCCGGCAACCCTGGTCCATGTCGTTCTGCAAGCAGCAATGCACAAAAACGATGCCCAGAAGATGGAAAACTGGCTGAAGGAACGCTCAAACTTTGAAAACCTACAAGTGGTCTTTGAAGTCAAGAAGAAATAAAACAAGCATGGAACAACAATTCAACGCACACAACAAAGAGGAATATCCTCCGATGCACACGGTTGAACACATCATCAACCAGACAATGATTCGCCTGTTCAACTGCGGCCGCTCGGTTGAAGCACACATCGAGCGCAAGAAGAGCAAACTGGACTACACCCTCCCACAAGCCCCGACCGACGAGCAGGTGAAACAAATCGAAGAGCAAGTCAACGCCATCATTGACCAGGACCTTCCGGTTACCATGGAATACATCACACAGGCAGAGGCCGTGGGACGATTCGACCTCAAACGCCTGCCCGGAGACGCCTCAGAAACCGTGCGCATTGTCCACATCGGCAACTATGACGAATGTCTCTGCATCGGACAGCACGTCAGCCACACCGGGGAAATCGGCCACCTGAACATCATCAGCCACCAATACGACGCAGAAAGACAACGCTGGAGGATGCGTTTTAAACTGGTCTAAAGAAACACCGGAAAAAATGCACCTGAATCATTGCCTGAAATTCCGACATGACGTAATTTTGCATATCTCTTAAGGCTACTTTCACATACAGCAAAGCAACAACAGACATGGGAAATATCACAACAGAAAATATACTTGAAGACCTGCGCTACCTTCAGTTACTCTCACGCAGCTTCCCGACCATCGCCTCCGCCAGCACGGAAATTATCAACCTGGAGGCTATCATGAACCTTCCCAAGGGAACAGAACACTTCCTGACAGACATCCACGGAGAATACGAGGCCTTCCAACACGTCCTGAAGAACGCTTCGGGTGCCGTCAAACGCAAGGTAGAAGAAATCTTCGGCAACTCCATCCGCGAGTCAGAGAAGAAAGAACTCTGCACCCTCATCTACTACCCCGAAGAGAAACTCCAGCTTGTTAAGAACAAGGAAACCGACATCGATGAGTGGTACATGATTACCCTGAACCAACTGGTCAAGGTCTGCCAGAACGTATCCTCCAAATACACACGCTCCAAAGTGCGCAAAGCACTGCCCGAAGACTTCTCGTACATCATCCAGGAACTGATGCACGAACTGAGCTTCGACGCCAACAAGGTAGAATACACCAACGTCATCATCCGAACCATCATCTCCACCCGCCGGGCCGATGACTTTATCATCGCCCTTTGCAACCTCATCCAGCGGCTGGTCATCGACTCCCTCCATATCGTAGGCGACATCTACGACCGTGGCCCCGGTGCGCACATCATCATGGACACCCTCTGCAACTATCATAACTTTGACATCCAATGGGGGAACCACGACATACTCTGGATGGGTGCCGCAGCCGGAAACGACGCCTGCATCGCCAACGTCATCCGAATGAGCATGCGATACGGAAACATGGGCACACTGGAAGACGGATATGGCATCAACCTGCTCCCGCTGGCTACATTTGCCATGGAAACATACCAAAACGACCCATGCACCATCTTTGCACCTATCATGGACAAAGAACACCCCGACTATAGCGAGAAGACCT
>JAQXZK010000014.1 GCA_029227175.1 Bacteroidales bacterium
CCTCATTGCTTATGTTTTCTTTTGGAGACAATATGATGGATATAGAGTCGTCGAGATGTTCATGTAGCCTTACCGTTTCGGTCAATAAGAAATTTCTATATACCTGTGAGAGTTTTATGTCTCTCTTGGTAATCCCTGCAATCCCTTCGTCCGTCAACAATTGAGAGATTCCCATGTTTTCCGTAGCTTGTCTTATAGCAAAAGACGGATTGGAAGCCGGATTCGTTCCCAATATGTCTGTATATTTTGTCTCAATGGCGATAATACCATGCTTACCATCTGTTCTCTCATACAAAAAATAGGCATCCATCGCTGTTTTGTCATTCAGACATTCTTTGTAGTATGGGGGTATAAACTCAATACCGACTTCTGTGATTTTGCAGAATGTCGATGAATCTGAATTAGTGATTTGTTCAGCTACAACTTTAGCAAGTTTGCTTTTTCCTTCATCTGTGTGAACGATGCTCATTAGAGGAACAAACAAATTGAATGCCATTGGTTGGCTTGACAGGAAATTATTGAATAGCCTGTCCTCATTGATGGTTTCGTATGATTTCTTTTGTTCAATACGCCATTTTGCGTATTGAAATATTTCCTGACTTAGGAAGTTGCATCCTGTTTCACTTCCGTCCGTTGCCAGATTGGGGTGGTAGTATGTTATCCCTCTCTTTGTTATAGAACCACACGGAGATCCTGATTCTTGTCTGTGCATAGCCTGTAGAAGACGTGCTTTACGTGTAAAGGCATTATCTGTCTTCACAAAGTATCTGCACTGAGGATTTGCGGATGAATATGAGAGAATTTCTTTCAGTTTACTCAATGCGTATGTCGTATTCTGACGATCAATCATTATGTTGCTAGACCAAAAGGTAATAATGGCAAAGTCATGCTTTTCAAGTTTTTTGCTACCTCGTAAGGCAATAAAATTTTCCTATTTATGTTGAATTTGTCTTATTTGGCTTCTCGTGCCACAATTTCAGCAATCTTAACAATGGTCATCATAGCTTTTTCCATACTGGGGATAGGCACAAATTCATATCGGCCATGGAAGTTGATTCCTCCAGCAAAGATGTTGGGACAAGGAAGTCCTTTGAAAGAGAGTTGTGCTCCGTCAGTTCCACCTCTGATTGCCCGTATTCGCGGCTCTGCTCCCGCCTCCTTAATGGCTTTCTGTGCAATGTCGATAATGTGCATCATTGGCTCAACCTTCTCACGCATATTGTAGTATTGGTCGTGCAAGTCAAGCTTTATAATTTCATCACCATATTCTTTGTTGATTTTGGCAACAACCTTTTCTATGAAGCTCTTTCGCTCCTCAAAGCGGGCACGATTGTGGTCGCGGATGATATAACTGACGGTAGCTTTGTCTACTTCTCCGTTTACTGCCATTAAATGATAAAAACCTTCGTAGTTCTCGGTTTCTTCTGGAGATTCTATAGATGGAATCAGGTTGATGATACGATTGGCTACTCGGAGAGCATTCAGCATCTTGTTTTTGGCGTAACCTGGGTGGACGTTACAACCTTGAATGGTGAACTTTGCAGCTGCTGCATTGAAATTTTCAAATTCTAGTTCACCAACTTCTCCTCCGTCCATGGTGTAGGCCCAGTCACAGCCAAATTTTTCTACATCAAATTTATGAGCACCAAGACCGATCTCTTCGTCCGGATTAAAGGCAATCCTAATTTTGCCATGTTTAATTTCCGGATGTTGTTGCAGGTAAACAACTGCCGAAATAATTTCAGCTATTCCCGCTTTGTCATCTGCACCCAGTAATGTGTGTCCATCCGTCACAATTAGGTCTTCGCCAAGATGGTTATTTAATTCGGGAAACTGTTTGGGTGAGAGTATAATATTATCTTCAGTCGAGAGAATGATATCTCCTCCGTCATAGGATTTTACAATACGTGGCTTGACATCTTTGCCGCTCATATCAGGACTTGTGTCCATGTGCGCAATAAAACCAATGGTTGGCAACTCTTGAGCAGTGTTCGCGGGTAGGGTAGCATAGAGATAGCCGTTACCGTCAAGTTCTATTTCCTGAAGTCCTATCTCTGTCAGTTCGTCTTTGAGGTAATTGGCAAAGATGAATTGTCCAGGAGTGCTGGGTGTTACATTGCTTTCTTCGCTTGATGTAGTCTCGAAGGAAACGTATTTTAAAAAGCGTTCAATGAGCATATTCATAAATATATGGTATTAAGGTTGAAAAGTATATGCGAAGATACTACAAAATAGTTTGCAGTACAAAATTATTGTATTGAAAAGATGAATGCAAGGGGATGTGAGATTCTGTACTTTATTCATCATGTGGATTTTTGGTCTGTTAAAAAACAAAAGAAGGGAATTCCCTTCTTTTGTGTCTTACAGACGAGGAAGTCAAATATTCCTAGTCTTATGTATGTGTCTCTGTGACGATGTGACTTTTATCCCAAGAATGAAATCAACACACCGGCAGCAACGGCTGAACCAATGACTCCGGAGATATTGGAAGCCATGCAGTAGTTCAAGACGTGGTTCTTAGGGTCATATTTGGTAGCAATGTCATTGGCCACACGGCTAGCCATTGGAACAGCACTTAAACCAGTTGCACCCACCAATGGATTGATTTTCTTCTTGGTAAAGCAGTTGAAAATTTTCACCATGCATATACCAGCTGCGATTGAGAGAGCAAATGCAAGGAAACCACCAACAACGATGCCGACTGTCTGCCAATTGAGGAATGCTGATGCTGTCATAGTAGCGCCTACAGAGAGTCCGAGGAAAATTGTAGCTGTGTTCATGATGGCATTGCTTGCCGTGTCAAAAAGACGGCTGGTAATAGGTCCAAGTTCCTTGATGAGGTTACCGAACATAAGCATACCTACAAGACTTACAGCTGTCGGGACCAAGATAGCTACAATCGTGGTTACCGCAATAGGGAATATAATCTTAGCTACACGCATGTTCTTTATCTCAAGAGTGTTCGGATATTTTTTATCCTGTTCCTTCATATTGATAAGGAGTTCTTTCTTTGTGCAGAGGAGTTTAACAACCAAAGGCACAATTACCGGAACAAGAGCCATATAACTGTAGGCTGCAATCGCGATAGGACCTAATAACTCTGGAGCCAACTTAATAGTTGTAAAAATAGCAGTTGGACCGTCAGCACCACCAATGATACCGAGGGATGCCGCTTGTTGTGGCGTGAATCCCATCATGAGTGCTGCCAGTAATACGGCAAAAATACCAAACTGTGCACCCGCGCCAAAGATGGAAAGGCGCAAGTTGCGGAGCATTGGGCCAAAGTCGGTTAGTGCGCCGACACCCATGAAGATAATGGGTGGGATGAATCCTGTCTTGATGAGCAGGAAGTAGATAAAATTCATCAGACCCAATTCATGAGCAATGTCATGGATTGGCATTTCCCATACGCTTTTGGCAGAACGAGTTCCGTCGGCCAGTGTCCAATAGCCTTCAGAGTCGGTTTGTATAACGCCCATACCACCACCGGGGAAATTGGCCAGCAGTACACCGAAGGCAATAGGAACGAGCAATAGTGGCTCATACTTCTTGACGATACCCAGATAGAGTAGCACGAAGGCAATGAGTATCATGAAGTAGGCCGACCAATCACCGCCCGGCTGAGCAAAGGCGGTCATCTCGTAGATTCTGGTAAATATTTCTTCCATGTTTTAATCTTAAGCAATAGTCATCAATACGTCATCTTCACTTACTGAATCACCTGCGTTGAGTAGGATAGAGGTAATGACACCTGTTTTGTCTGCTTTGATGGCATTATAGGTCTTCATGGCTTCTACGTAACATACTACGTCACCTTCGTTTACCTTGTCACCTACTTTTACAGGGGTATCACCCGAGCCTTTTACGAGGAAGAATTTTCCCTCGAGTGGAGAGGTAAGTTCGTGACCTTCTCCGGCAGCAGGAAGAGGTGTTGTTCCTGTGCCTGCAACCGGTGCCTGTACACCGTATGCAATGTCTACCTTATAACTCTGACCATTTACTGTTACTGTAATTGTCTGTGGCTGTGCTTCGCCTTTAGGTGCATTCTTGGCAGCCTTTCGTTTAGCAAGGTCTTCTTCAAAGTCAGCCTTAGCTTTGCCGCTCTTGTAGGCTTCATACTGAGATGGGTGCATGGCGTATTCAAAGAGTTCTTCGTCGTCCTGACCCAGTTCCCATCCGTTTGCTTTCATCTTGCTTCGGAAGCTGTCGAGGTCATCCGGATAATTCTCTTGCGGGTCATTCTCAAGGAACACACGTCCTTCGGCCTTTGCCATCTCTACAAGTTCCGGAGCAACGGGACCGGGGAGTTGACCAGCCTTGCCAAGAATCATATCCCAAATGGTGTCTGCTATCATTGACCAGCGTTCTTTGCCTTTTTCCATTTGGATAACATTCATTAAGGCAAGGTTCTTAACATATTGAGAGAATGGAGTTACAAGGCATGGATAGCCGACCTTTGGCCATACATAGGCTACTTCATCAAAAAGTTTGACGAGGAGCTGATCTGTGGTCAATTCTGGCTGATTATTTTTCACTTTCCATTTATTAAGTGACTTGAGGTTGTCTTCAAGGTCTGTCATCAATGACCCCATCATACCGCCGGGGAGACCTGGCTTAACAAGGAGTGAATTGTTGAGGTGGTTTAACTCTGGTATGTAATAGCCAAGGAAGTCATCCATCATTTCTTGAATTTGTGTACGTACCTCCATGTATGCTTCCATATTGATGTCTTTCACCTTGAAGCCTGCATCCTTCAGCATTTCTTGAATAGTGATTACATCGGCATGACCGGTACCCCAAGAGAGTGGGCTCATGCCTACGTCTACATAGTCACAACCAGCTTCACATACTTCAAGGATAGAGGCAGCATTGAAACCAGGACCTGCATGAGAGTGATATTGGATGATAATGTCCTTTTTGTAGGCTTTAATTCCTGCTACAATTTTTCCAAGGCTTACAGGGCGACCGATGCCGGCCATATCCTTCAGACAGATTTCGTCCGCTCCGGCTTCGATGAATTGCTTGGCAAGACCTACATAATAGTCAACGGTGTGCAATGGACTATATGTGATACAGAGGGCAGCCTGGGCAATCATTCCGGCATCTTTCGCATACTTGATAGAAGGAATAACGTTGCGGGGGTCGTTCAAGCCGCAGAAGATACGTGTGATATCAGTACCCTGTGCTTTCTTGACTTTATAGAAAAGTTTGCGAAGGTCTTTGGGACATGGACTCATGCGAAGGCCGTTTAATGCTCGGTCAAGCATATGTGTCTGGATGCCAGCTTCGTGGAAAGGCTTTGTCCACTCTCGAACTGCTTTATTTGGGTTTTCTCCAAAAAGGAGGTTTACTTGCTCAAAACCGCCACCGTTTGTCTCAATACGGTCAAAACATCCCATCTTGATGATGGCTGGGGCTACTTTTACTAACTGATCAACGCGTGGCTGGTATTTGCCGGCACTCTGCCACATGTCGCGGAAGACCAAACTGAATTTTATTTCTTTTGCCATATTTATTTAATTGTTTTGTTCTATTATGGGTTTGATTAGATTTTTTCCACTTTTGAAACAGTACCTTTGCCTCCGGTGATAGAGGCTACAGCTGCTTGAATAATGGACATTGTATTTGCGTCGATAGTAGTTGACGATGCAGGTTGTTTCTTGACAGTTGTCGCTTCTTCAGGTGCTACTTTATTTATTATGACAATCAGAAGTTTGCTGAAATTGATAACAATAATGAGAATAGCAAACACTGTTACCATTCCTACCAACATCAACTGGAGTCCTAAACCAATATTTTCCATGTGTTTTTTTACTTATTTAGTTTGATTTGTATGTTATCCGAGTAAAGAATCAATTCTATGCAGTATAATGATTTTTATTCTCTGCAAATTTACACATTCTGCTTGTATTTGTGCATTAAATTCGAAAAAAAAATTCAAAATAATATTTTTTCTGTGTGTCATGCAGGTGTTCTGAGAAATACTCCCTTGTCTTCTCTTTAAAACTCGTTGGTAAAATGGAATTTGATGTGTTTAAAATCCATTTGAGCCATTTGAAGCACGTAGTTGCTGTCTGCCAGGAAAACATCTCGTCCGTCACGATCCTTGGCCATGTACTGGTATTTTCTTTTTTTGAATGATTCCAGTTCGGCGGCATCATCACTTTCAATCCAGCAGGCTTTGTATAGGCTCAGAGGTTCCCAACGGCAAGAAGCGTTATACTCGTTCTGGAGGCGGTATTGGATGACTTCAAACTGGAGTTGACCGACTGTTCCAATGATTTTACGGCCGTTAAATTGGTTGACAAATAACTGTGCTACACCCTCATCCATAAGCTGGTCGATACCTTTGCTAAGTTGCTTCTGCTTCATAGGGTCTGCGTTTTCTATATATTTGAACATCTCGGGTGAGAAACTTGGAATACCCCGGAAATGTAGTTTTTCGCCTTCAGTAAGAGTGTCACCAATCTTGAAGGTACCATTGTCGGGCAAACCTACGATGTCACCAGCCCAGGCTTCGTCAATGGTTGTCTTACGTTGGGCCATAAATTGTGTCGGGTTAGAAAAACGCATGGTTTTGCCGTGTCTTACGTGATAGTATGGTGTACCTCGTTGGAATTTTCCTGAACATACCTTGCAGAAGGCAATACATGAGCGATGGTTCGGGTCGATATTAGCTGTGATTTTAAAGATGAATCCTGTGAATGGAGCTTCGTCAGGCTGGATGACTCTTTCTTCTGTTCGAGTCGTTCGTGGCGAAGGAGCGATTTCAACAAAGGTGTCAAGCAACTCTTCTACACCAAAGTTATTTAATGCTGAACCAAAGAAAACCGGTGCCAGATCTCCGTCCAGATATGTACTTCGGTCAAATTCGGGGTAAACGCCTTCAATCAATTCCAGCTCGCTGCGAAGTTTGTCGGCCAAATTCTTACCGATGTTTGCTTCCAACTCTTCGGTATTGATGTCTACTGCCACTTTTTCTGTGACTACTTGCTTGGAGGGCCTGAAAAGGTTCAGACTCTGTTCGTAGATGTTGTATACACCCTGGAAGCGCGGGCCACTTTCGATTGGCCATGTAAGCGGGCGAACTTGGATGGCCAGTTCTTCTTCCAGTTCGTCAAGCAGGTCAAAGGGGTCCTTGGCCTCACGGTCCATTTTATTGACAAAAATGATAACTGGAGTTTTGCGCATCCGGCAAACCTCCATCAGTTTTCGTGTTTGTGTTTCGACTCCTTTTGCACCGTCAACTACGATAATAACACTATCGACTGCAGTCAATGTGCGGTAGGTGTCTTCGGCAAAGTCCTGGTGACCCGGAGTGTCAAGGATGTTTATCTTATAGTTGTGATAGTCAAACTCCATCACGGATGTCGTGACAGAGATACCGCGTTGTTTTTCAATATCCATCCAGTCGCTGGTAGCCGTTTTCTTGATTTTGTTGCTTTTGACTGCTCCGGCAACCTGTATCTGTCCACCAAAGAGCAACAACTTCTCGGTCAACGAGGTCTTACCTGCATCCGGGTGGGCAATGATGGCAAATGTTCTTCTTCTCTCAATCTCTGGATTCATATGTTTTCTTGAGGCTATTTTTTTCTGTTCGTATTTAGTCAAAATCAAGTTCTCCCTGCTGGTCTTTCTGATAATAGTTGGCCAGCAATGAAATGAATGAAGAAATATGCTTCATGGCTTGCTGGGTGTCTGCTGAAATCTCTTGATGTTTGAGTCTCAACAGCCACACGCCGTATAGAGCATTGAAACAGGTCTCCAATTCGGGTTCTTCTTTATTTGCGCTCTTTTGTCTCAATTCGACGATAAAAGGAAGTGCCTTGAAGTAAGCCGCATTGTAAAAAGGAAATTTGGTAACAGCCAACAGTTGGGCATGAAGATCAATCAGTTCCAGCAATACGTTTTTGTTGACTTGAAGATGTCCTTTCTCGGTGACGCCTTCTGTGCGCATCATGTCGATGAGATTACTATACCATTTTCTCACGGATTCTTGCTGTGACTCTGGGTATTTGGAGATAATGTCTTTCTCCAAATTCTCCAGTACACATCCATTGGCGCGGATGAGATCCTCTACCTGCCACATGTAAAGCAGGTATTCGGCTATATTTTTTTTGCGTAGTGTTTGGGCAATAAGCATAGTTTGTCTTTAGGACTTTCAGTATAGTTGTGCCCCCATGAGGGTGAATATCAAACCGAAAATTGAAACGAGAATTACGACAGCCCCAATGATGCGGTTAAGCACCAAGATGCCTTGTACCTTGAATTGGGTACGCACCTTGTTTACAAAATAGGTAATGAAGAGCCACCAGCACAAAGCACCTGCAATGATTGAGACATAACCGGATACAGCCTCAAAGACCAATACTCCTTCACTGACAAAGGCAAACCGGGCAAACAGCCCGATAAAGAGAAAGATAATCAGAGGGTTGGACAAAGTCACAAAGAAGGCCGTAAGAAAGTTCTGGAATAGCGAGCCTTTGTTGGAAGAAACGGGTCGCAATCCTTGGATAGGGTTACTACGGAATGTGTAGATTCCAAAAAGAAGCAGGAGGACGCTGCCAAACAGCTGCAGATAGAAGATGTTTTTGTTTACATAATCGAACACAAAACTCATTCCGTAGCCAGTTAGCAGGGCATAGCAGATGTCGCTCAGTGCCGCTCCCATACCCGTAACAAATCCATACCATCGACCTTTATTCAGGGTTCTCTGTATGCATAGTACACCAACAGGTCCCATAGGAGCTGAGACGGTAATTCCTATGATGAAACCTTTGCAAATAAGGCTTATTAGGTCAAACTGAAACATGAGTGCAAATATCGCACTTTTTTTGTGAATATTATTATTTTCTCAAGAATAAATAGGGTGGTGGTTGCGCGAAATTCGTTTTTATGCAAGTTTCGCATCTATATGTTAATGTTTCCCCTATGAGGTGAACCACATTTGGGTTTATGGCAGATAAAAGGGGTAATTTGTTTTCTCGGGAGGAAAATATTTTCCCCTCGCGAGGAAACTGGGTAGCGTTGGCAAGGGCCGTGAAAACGAACCTATTTGCTGTCTAATGGCCGTTTTAGATAGGGACTGTCGGGAAATGTTGAACGGACTGAAGGGCATCAACTATACGCACGACAATGCCTGATTTCTAATATACTCATGAGACAAAGAGGACAAAAAGTTAAAATGTTAATTTGTTAATCGGTGAAATCTGTGGCGCACACAGCAGCATGCTGATTTAGTCCTCAGATAATCGTGCTTTATCTTCTGAAGTTTTTGCACTAATCTTGAAGTTCATACATTAATATAATGCGCGCTCGCGCGATATAATATAAAATATTTTTAAATTTATAAGATAGAATAGATAAGAAAAAAAATAAAAGAAAGTCCCTAAGGATAAGGAATTTCCGTGGTTGCCGCCTGCTTCAATCAACGAAAAGTGAAATTAACAAATTAACATTTTCACATTTTCACTGCTCTACATTTTGAATGCACAACATCCGGGACAGAATGCCTTCAACTCTCAGGACAACTATTGCATACGGTCGGGATGAGCCGTACCTTTGCTGGTGTGATTCGGACGGGTATTCATCAGCCTCCGCGATGAGGAGCGATGAGGACTCATTGAGGAGCCTTTGAGGGCCCAGCGAGGCTCGGAAATGGTCGCCCGTCGAAATCCGATTGTCAAACCTAACACCGTCCTCAACGGCATACAAATGGTCGGCAGACTCTACCTCTGCGCTGGCTTTGAGGAAAAACAACCATGGCACGTATTACGCCAATCGATGTCATTAAAGGTTTCTCATGGGTTACTCCGGTTATCTCGCTGATATGCTGTAACTCTACGTTTGTAAATCAAATTGTTCGCATGCAGTGGGAGATGCCTCCCAAGTTCCTCCCAAGTGAGTCCCATTTTTTTACAGACAAGGATGGGGACGGAGAGAAGATGCAACGGAGAGAACAGAGAGCAGATTCTTTTATCTCGCGAGCGTACAAAAAGAGGGTGCGCCAATGATGACACACCCTCTTAATATTGTTTTTATAGTTTTTTTTACTTGAATGTCACTTCGGCAATGCCTGCATTATCTGTTTCGAGCAGGATGCGCAGGTCACTTGCTGTTGTCTCACGGAAGTTGCATGTAATCAATCTTCCAAATTCGTTTGGAGTTACCTTGCTGGTATAAACGTCCAGGAATTGTCCTCCTCCACTTGAGAGCTGCACTTTGAATTTTACTTCTTCGCGCTGTTTGCTTGTGACTGCCACTTTAACCATGGCTATAGGCTGGTCATTTTTCAACGTAAAGGTGATGTAGTCGCCTTTCTTACCTGTCCATGCTGTTTTGATGTTGCCATCAATTACAGCTTGAATCTGCTGGGTGTTCGAACTTGCCTGAATGAGTTTTGAAGCTTCTTTGATTGCTTTATCTTTCTCTTGCTTCAGATTGGATTCACGCATTGCGTAGTCAATGACCGTGAGTTCCTTTTGCAGCTTGATGTCGGTTGAAGACGCTCCAACCATCAGGTTGAAATCACCGGGTTCAACAACCCAGTGCATGTTGCCGTCTAATAATTCCAGATGCTTGCGGTCAATGGTGAATGAGACCTCCTTGCTTTCGCCTGCTTCCAAGTGAATTCTGTCAAATCCGGCGAGGTTCTTCTCGTAGGTTGTGACGCTGCTCACCATGTCTCGAACATAGAGCTGTACCACCTCATCTCCGGCACGTTTACCTGTATTCTTGATGGTGAAGGAAACTGTGGCTTTCTCGTCTGGTGTGATGACAGTCGGACTGACTTTTATGTCTGAATATTCAAATGTAGTGTAGCTCAATCCGAAGCCGAACGGATAAAGTGGGCCGTTGATGCGTGACTGATTGCCCTTCAAACCTTCTCCAGAGCCTCCGTCACTTTGTGAAGCCGGCTTGGCAGGGAAGTTAAAAGGAATCTGACCAACTGTCTTGGGGACAGTGACTGTAAGCTTGCCACCAGGGTTGTAGTCTCCAAAGATGACCTCGGCAATGGCTGTTCCACCTTTAGATCCCGGATACCAACATTCAAGGATGGACTGTACGTTGCGCGCTGCCCAGTTAATAGACAATGGACGCCCGTTGATGAGTACGAGAATGACGGGTTTCCCAGTGGCATAGATAGCCTTCAGGAGATCTTCCTGGCGCCCCGGGAGGTCGATGCTTGTGCGCGACTTGTTTTCACCGCAGGTGCGTTGCCCGCCACCCAAAACGACTACTGCTACGTCAGCCTTCTTCGCATTCTCAACAGCCTCATTGATGTCTGCTTTTTCTTGGTCTGTCAACGGATAGTCCATGATTTCACTGTCGGGCCAGTGTTCATCGACAAGATCGCAGCCTTTGGCGTAAAGCACGTTTGCTTTACCGGCTGTGTATTCTTTGATGCCTCGTAAAACACTGGTTACGTCAACTGCCAATGGGCCATAGTGTGTCAAAGCATAGTTCGTCTCGTCTGCGTTTGGTCCGCATACAGCGATAGTTTTTACCTTATTTATTTGTAAAGGCAGGGTGTTGTCTTGATTCTTCAGCATGACAATGGATTGTCGAGAGGCTTCAAGTGCCACCTGCTGATAATCTTCTGACTCAACCACTTTGTCTGCTCCGGCCAAATCGGTTTGATAGGGCGAGTCAAAGAGGCCTACAAGGAATTTTACACGGAGAATATCACGTACCCTGTTGTTGATTACTTCTTCACTTACACCACCTTCTTTTACAAGCTCACGCAATGGAAGAACGTATGAGTCGGGTGAACGGAAAGTACAACGTACGTTTAGTCCCGCAAGCACGCTTTGGCGAACAGCTTCTTTCATATCCTTGGCGGTATGGTGCTTCCCTTCCAGATATTCTACTGCATCACTGTCAGATACAACGTATCCTTTGAAGCCAAACTCACCACGCAAACGTGTTGTCAGCCAATAATAGCTACTTTGGATAGGCACACCATCATAGTCGTTGTAGGAACTCATTACACCGAGCAGGCCTGTTTCGGGAATTACTCTGCGGTAAGGATACATGTGGATGTTCTCCACTTCGCGTGGAGAAATTTGCGGATCGTTACGCGCATACCCCTCACGTCCTCCTTTGTTGTTGCTATAGATGGCATAATGTTTGGCGGTGGCGGCTACCTGATAGTCTTTCTGGAGACCTTTCACCATCTGGATACCCAGTTCAGCCACGAGATAAGGAGATTCGCCATATACTTCTTCCATACGCCCCCAACGTTGGTCTCTGGCAACATCAAGTATCGGAGCATAAACATTGGTATAGCCCAGCATTTTTGCTTCATGGCCTGTAATGTATCCAATCTTGTTGATAAGTTCGCGATTCCAGGTATGACCCAAACCCAACTGTGTCGGAAAGTTGGTGGCCCGGAAACTTTCAACACCACGAATACCTTCGTTGGTGAAATCTACAGGAATACCGAGTCGGGTTTCTTCAACGAAAAATCTCTGCACCTCATTCAATGCCCATGCGTGTTTGGAAGCAGGCCAGCAATACTCATTCTCAGACGGTGGGAGTCTCCACTGGCGGAATCCGTTCAGGTGCTCGTCAATGGCACCCATACCGTCTTTCCAAATTTTTTCTTTCCACTCCGGAGTAGGCAGGTCGTCTTTCAATACGCGCTGATATCCATAGAGAGTAACCATCTGACAGGTCTTTTCGTCCATATTCATTTGACTGAGAAGGTCCTCGATACGGTCTTCAATGTTGGCATTCGGGTTTTCATATACATCCATTACTCCATTTTTGTTGAAGTCAATCCACCCCTTGTGGTAGATGGCTGACTTGGACGGCTTGTAAACAGCCGGAATTTTCACCTGTGCTTGCATAACCAAACAACAGGCAATCAATGTGATAAACAACAAGGTTTTTTTCATGATTTTAATGTTTTTAAGATTGCAAATCTATTAGAAGTTTTGTTTATGATATTAAATATTTAAGATTGCAAATATACTCAAGGTTAACATATAAGCCAAATTTGGAAAACTCTTTTTGCTTGCCTGGTAAATGAGAAAATTTTGGAGAAATGAAAGGTTATAATAAGGTTTGTTCTAATGGTAGGATAAACTGTTGTTTTTGTAATTTTAAAGAGAAAACATTTGGATGGTCATAATTTAATCGTTATAATTGCAATCAAAATAAAAACTAATCAGATAATACATTATATTATGTCACAAATTAAAGGACATATTTCCCAAATCATTGGACCAGTTGTCGATGTGTCTTTCGAGGGTGAAAGCGTCTTGCCTGCTATCAATGAGGCCTTGGAGGTAATTCGCCCTAATGGCAAAAAGTTGATTATCGAAGTGCAGCAGCACATCGGCGAGAATACGGTGCGTGCTGTGGCAATGGACAGCACAGACGGTTTGCGCCGTGGTTTGGAGGCTGTCGCTACTGGAAATCCAATTACCATGCCTGTGGGTGATCAGGTGAAAGGACGTTTGCTCAATGTTGTCGGTGAGACTGTTGATGGCATGCGTTCTCTTTCCAGTGAAGGTGCGCTTCCTATTCATCGAGAGCCGCCTAAGTTTGAAGAGTTGAAAACCTCTCAAGAAGTGCTTTATACAGGTATCAAGGTCATTGACTTGTTGGAGCCATATTTGAAGGGTGGTAAGATTGGCCTCTTTGGTGGTGCCGGTGTTGGTAAGACCGTGTTAATTATGGAACTTATCAACAATATTGCCAAGAAACACAATGGTTTTTCTGTGTTCACCGGTGTTGGTGAACGTACGCGTGAAGGCAATGACTTGTTGCGTGAAATGATTGAGTCAGGTGTTATCCGTTATGGCGAGGCTTTCAAGCAAGGTTTGGAAGAAGGAAAATGGGACTTGTCTGAGATAGATTATAAAGAAGTAGCGAAGAGTCAGGCAACGCTGGTCTACGGACAGATGTCTGAACCTCCTGGTGCACGTGCTTCTGTTGCCCTTTCTGGCTTGACTATTGCAGAATCTTTCCGCGATTCAGACGAGATAGGAACATCCAAGGATATCCTTCTCTTCATTGACAATATTTTCCGATTTACACAGGCGGGTTCTGAGGTGTCGGCTCTTTTGGGGCGTATGCCTTCTGCTGTAGGTTATCAGCCTACGCTTTCAACCGATATGGGTAAGATGCAGGAGCGTATCACTTCAACCAAAAAAGGCTCTATCACTTCTGTCCAGGCTGTTTATGTGCCTGCTGACGACTTGACCGACCCTGCTCCGGCAACAACCTTCTCACATCTGGATGCAACGACCGTATTGAGTCGTAAGATTACAGAGTTGGGTATTTATCCGGCTGTGGATCCGTTGGATTCAACTTCCCGTATTCTTGACCCGAATATAATCGGTGAAGAACACTATAATTGTGCACAGCGTGTGAAACAGATTTTGCAGCGCAACAAGGAATTGCAGGATATTATCTCTATCTTGGGTATGGATGAACTCTCGGATGAGGATAAACAGACGGTGAACCGTGCTCGTCGTGTGCAACGCTTCCTCTCTCAACCGTTTACTGTTGCAGAACAGTTTACTGGTGTGAAGGGTGTTATGGTCAACATTGAAGACACCATCAAGGGATTTAATATGATTCTTGACGGTGAGGTTGATGATCTTCCGGAACAGGCCTTCCTGAATGTTGGTACTATTGAGGAAGCAATAGCTAAGGGTAAGGCGTTGCTGGAAGCGGCAAAGAAATAAAAAAATGACACACGAGTAAGCCTGTTATGAAACTGATAATATATAGTCCGGAAAAGACAGTATTTGACGGTGAGGTCTCGCTCTGTGAGGTTCCTGGCAAGAAAGGGCGTTTTACCATTCTGCAGAATCATGATTCCATCATTACGACTTTACAACCTGGAAATATCCGATATGTGACGGACGGAAAAGAGGTCTTGCAGTCGGTGAGATCTGGTTATGTGGAAGTGAAAAAGAACGTGATATCTGCTTGCGTACATCTATGATGTGGCTTGTTTGTCTTGTTGTAGTGACCCTCCTTGTCGAGACGGCTATTATAGGATGCTACCGATGGGTACAGGCCAATATGCCTGAACAAAGCATTTGGGTTGTATTGGGTGCAAAGGTAGTCAAGATATTAGTGGCAATAGCGGCAATTTTGGCAGTCTATACTTTCGCTGATGGCGTGAAAATAGAGCATTTTGGTATTGCTGTTGTGACGGTTTATCTGTTGTCCTTGGTTTTAGAAACAGTGTTTTTTCTTAAAAAGAAGAAATAATAACTATGAATTACAAAAATAAGGTTTGGATGTCTTGTCTCACAATGACGCTTGTCGTGTTGATGGCCTTTGCTCCTGCCAGACTATTTGCGCAGGGTTCCGAACAAGAGTCGGTTGACGAAGCGGCTTCGTCCAAGATTGATATGACTTCTCTCATCCTTGACCACATCAGTGATTCTTATGAGTGGCATTTCTGCGGCGAAGGAGAATCAGCGGTTGCTATTCCGTTGCCAATTTTGCTCTACTCCAAGGTACGAAGTGAGTGGTTTTTCTTTAGCTTCAAGCATCTTGAAGAGGCAGAAGAGCATCATGCTACTTACAACGGATTCAAAATAGCGGAACACGGAGAGGCAAATGCCGGAAAGGTTGTAGAGTTGAACCCTGCAACCGGAGAGTGGGAGCGTCCGATAGACCTTTCGCTGACTAAAAATGCAGTAGGCCTCTTTTTAAACAGTGCGATTCTTATTGCCATCATATTGTATTGCGCTAGCTGGTATAAGAGAAGAAAGGCGGAAGACGAAGCTCCGAGGGGTTTTGTTGGCTTGATTGAAATGCTGGTGTCAATGGTTTATAATGATATCATCAAGGCAAATATTCCACAGCATGTACAGCGTTATTCCGGTTATCTGTTATGCGCATTTTTCTTTATCTTCTTGACAAATCTGATAGGATTGATTCCGGGTTCAGCCAATTTGACGGGTAATATAGCTGTTACTTGTGTCTTGGCTTGCTGCACATTCCTATTCACAAATATTGGAGGTAACAAGGAATATTGGAAGGAGATATTTTGGGCAGACGGTATGCCGACTTGGCTGAAGCCGATTATGGCTGTGATAGAGTTCTTCGGACTCTTTACAAAGCCTGTTGCGCTCATGATTCGTCTTTTTGCAAATATTATGGCGGGTCATGCTGCATTGCTGGCTTTGATTGGGGTCATTTTTATCACGGCACAGATTGGTGCACTCATAAACGGAATCATGACTCCGTTGTCTGTCTTCTTTGCCATCTTCCTGGATTGTCTGGAATTGCTCGTTGCCTTCATTCAGGCCTATGTGTTCACGATGCTTTCGGCAGTCTTTATCGGATTGTCCGTTCCTAAACATCATCATTGATAATTAACAAAACAATTAATATTAACAATTTAAAAATTTATAACTATGCTTTTGGAAATTCTTTCTACACAGGGTGCAGCCGCAATCGGCGCAGGTATTGTTGCAATCGGTGCAGGTCTCGGTCTCGGTAAGATTGGTTCTTCTGCTATGGATGCTATGGCTCGTCAGCCGGAGGCTATCAGCAAGATTCAGACTCCAATGATTATCATCGGTGCTCTCGTTGAAGGTGTATCACTTATTGGTGTTGTTGCCTGTCTGCTGGGTGTTCTTTCATAATAAGTATAAACAAAAAATGGCTTGTTGAGCGGGTAAGCTTTTCTTTCCGATGTCAATCAAGTCGATTTTTATTACATAGCATTTATGTCATTGTTAACTCCCGAAATAGGGCTTCTTTTCTGGATGATTGTTGCTTTTGGCGTTGTATTCTTTGTACTTGCCAAGTTCGGATTCCCGATTATCACACAGATGGTTGATGAACGCAAGAAGTACATCGATGAATCGCTCGAAGCGGCTCGTTTGGCCAATGAAAAACTGGCTAAGATACAGGAAGAGAGTGCCGCCATGCTGAAGCAGGCTCAGGAAAAGCAAAGCCAGATACTGGCAGATGCTGTTGAGATGCGCAAGCAGATTGTCGAGAAGGCGCAGGCAGAGGCTACGGTTGCCGGCCAGAAAATTCTGGCAGAGGCAAAGCAACAAATACAGATGGAGAAGGAGGATGCCATTCGTGACATCCGTCGTCAGGTTGGCGAACTCTCTGTTCATGTTGCCGAGAAGGTACTTCGTCAAAGTCTTCAGACAAACAAGGAACAGATGGCAATGATCGACCGCATGCTCGATGAGTTAGAAACTAAATAAGTCAAAACAGAAATGGATATTGGAGTAATCGCCAAACGTTATGCCAAGGCCTTGTTGCTTTTTGCACAGGAGGAGAAAGCCGAAGATACAGTTTATAAGGAAGTGCTTCAGGTAATCAAGTCCTATGACAAACTGCCGCAATTGGCGCAGGTGTTGGGAAACCCTCTTCTGCCGAGTGAGCAGAAAGAGTTGGTTATCTGCCAAGCTGCATCGACCAAGGTGAGCTCAGTCTTCCAAAAATTTGCCACTTTGCTTGTAGCTCATCGTCGGGAATCGTTCTTGCTCTTTATAGCCTATAGTTTTGTAAAACTCTATCGAGAGATGAAGCACATCAGTGTGGGAAAACTCATTACTGCTGTGCCTGCCGACAAGAGAATATCCACTCGTCTGGAAAAGATGATCGAGGATCGTTCACAAAACTCTATAGAAGTTATTATGGAAACTAAGGTTGACCCGAATATTTTAGGCGGTTTCATCTTTCAACTCGATGATATGCGTCTTGACGCAAGCGTATCTACGCAGTTTGAGCAGATTAAGAAGCAGTTTATTGAAAAAAATAAAAGAATTATATGAGTAATATCAAAGCCAGCGAAGTTAGCGAAGTGCTTCTTGAACAACTCAAGGGCATTGATACCAGCGCACGTTTCGACGAGGTCGGTACCGTACTTACCGTGGGAGACGGTGTGGCTCGTATTTATGGTTTGCGCAACGCTGAAGCTAATGAATTGTTGGAATTCGAAAATGGTGTAATGGCTATTGTCATGAACCTTGAGGAAGACAATGTCGGAGCTGTGCTTCTCGGTGGTGCCGAAAAGATTCGAGAAGGTATGGTTGTCAAACGAACCAAACGTATCGCGTCTATTCAGGTGAACGAAAGCATGTTCGGTCGTGTTATCAATCCGCTTGGTGAGCCACTTGATGGTATGGGGCCTATTGAAGGTGAAAAATTCGAAATGCCACTTGAACGCAAAGCACCGGGTGTTGTATTTCGTCAGCCGGTAAAGATGCCATTGCAGACGGGTTTGAAGGCCGTTGATGCGATGATTCCAATTGGTCGTGGCCAGCGTGAATTGATAATCGGTGACCGTCAGACCGGTAAGACTGCCATTGCCATTGACACGATTATTAACCAGAAGGCAAATTACGAAGCAGGAAAGCCTGTATATTGTATTTATGTTGCCATTGGACAGAAAGGTTCTACTGTAGCATCACTTGTGCAGACTCTTCGTGAGAAAGGCGCCATGCCTTATACTTGTGTTGTTGCTGCAACCGCCGCTGATTCTGCAGCATTACAATATTTTGCGCCATTTGCCGGTGCAGCTATCGGAGAATTTATCCGTGATACCGGTGGTCATGCTTTGGTTGTATATGATGATTTGTCCAAGCAGGCTGTTGCTTATCGTGAGGTATCACTGATTCTTCGCCGTCCGTCAGGACGTGAGGCTTATCCTGGTGACGTGTTCTATTTGCATTCACGTCTTTTGGAACGTGCTGCAAAGATTATCGAGCAGCAGGAGGTTGCTGAGCAGATGAATGACCTTCCTGACTCACTCAAGGGTAAGGTAAAGGCCGGTGGCTCGCTTACTGCACTTCCTATCATTGAGACACAGGCGGGTGACGTTTCTGCTTATATCCCGACAAATGTGATTTCAATCACCGACGGTCAGATTTTCTTGGAAACAGACCTTTTCAATCAGGGTTTCCGTCCGGCGATTAACGTGGGTATTTCTGTATCTCGTGTAGGTGGTTCTGCACAGATAAAGTCCATGAAGAAGGTAGCGGGTACCTTGAAGATTGACCAGGCGCAGTATCGTGAGTTGGAGGCATTCTCCAAGTTCTCGAGTGATATGGATGCAGTTACAGCAATGGCTATTGACCGCGGACGTAAAAACAATAAATTGTTGATTCAGCCACAGTATTGTCCGATGCCGGTTGGCGAGCAGATTGCCATCCTATATTGCGGAACCAAGGGATTGATGTCTAAAATCAGTGTAGAACAGGTACCGGAGTTTCAGAATAAGTTCCTCTCCCTGCTTCGTGCTGCTCATCAGGATGATGTTATCAATCCTCTTGCAGCAGGCAAGATTGATGACACAATTACCGGAATCATTACAGAGGTTGCTGCAAGCATCTGTGCAGAACTTGCGTAAAAACATAAATCTGGAATATGGCTTCATTAAAAGAAATCAAAGGGCGCATTGGCTCGGTTGAGGGTACGCTGAAGATTACCTCTGCCATGAAAATGGTTGCTTCTGCAAAGTTACACAAGGCGCAGGGAGCTATAGAAAGCATGTTGCCTTATGACAAGCAGTTGCATAAGATCATGGTAAGTCTCTTGAGTGGTGATGCACAGGTATCTACACCTTTGTGTCAACCTCGTACGCAGATAAAGCGGGTGGCAATTGTTGCTATTGCGTCAAACAGCTCTCTTTGTGGAGGTTATAACAGCAATGTGACACGTCATCTCACATCTGTCATCAAGGAATACGGCAAGAACCTTTCTCCAGACGCCATTGACTGCTATGTCATTGGCCGTAAGCTGGAACAGTCAATGAGTAAGATGCAGGGCTTCAACCTTATCAATGATTATGTGGATAAGGGTGACAACCCGACATTTTCAACTGCCCAACAACTTGCTACCGCATTGATGAAGGATTATATCGAGGGTCGTATTGATGGTGTGGAGCTTGTTTACATGCACTTCAAGAATACGGCAAGTCAGATTCCAACTCGTGAAATCTATCTTCCGGTACCCTTACAGAAGACAGAGAACAATGAAGTGCAGACGGTAGAATATATTATTGAGCCTACTCCTTCAGAGGTGCTAAATGAACTTATTCCGGATGCACTTTGCATGAAAATATTTACGGTGATGCTCGATGCGCAGGCTGCTGAACATGCTGCCAGAACTGTTGCCATGCAGACAGCCACAGACAACGCCAACGACTTGCTTGATGAACTTAGAATCCAATATAACAAAGGACGTCAGGCGGCTATCACAGCTGAACTTCTGGATATTGTGGGCGGTAGTATGCATTGATGTACAGTAAATAGGATAGGGAATGTCCTTGCAAGATAATTAACGAGTGTATTGAAATCTACGTTCCTTCTTTAATTTCAGATTAGAGGTATAAGCCTAAAGGTGGTTGAATGAAACCTCCTTTAGGCTTTTATCATGCCTGATATGAAAGCCAAATCAAAATGAGCGATTTGGGATAATTCGTCAGGCGAATCGTATGCTTTTGGCTGTGTTTAAATGGCGTTATAACGCTGTATGAACGGTGTTGAATGCTATCGGGGTTTGATTGGACACAGATTGTTTACTTCTATTCTATGGGTTCGTTACTAAATGCGTCCTAATAACCTTTTGGGGGAGGACAACCAAACAAACCTATTAAGTCATTTCTACGAGAGTGTCGGAGTACTCGCCGTGGGGTACTGCTGTCATTTATAAGGAAGTACTCAAGTACTTCACGTAAAGTACTATTGTCATCTCTAAGAGAGTACTCAGGTACTTCACATAAACCCATATTATATTGGTTGGTTTTCTTTAGGGGATACAATAAAGGAGGCTCTGTACAAAAGCCTCCTTTATTTATCTGTTACGGTAAGGAATGAATTATTTGTGTCGCTTCAACACGATTGCTGTACGAGCGGGGATGTATAGTTTCAGCCATTCCTTGTGATAACGTTTGTGAACCGGGTCAAACATGGTAAAGTGACGAATGGAGTCGTCTGTATTTCCATATCCTCCATATGCAGGGTTGTCTGTGTTGAGGACAACCTCATAGCTGCCTCTTGGAACTAAGAATCCGTAGTCGGTGAATGATTTGCACGGATTGAAGTTGAAGACAAAGAGCAGGTCGTCACGCATGTAGGCCAGGACTTGGTCTCCGTCATTGTGCCAGATTTCACGAACTTTGGATGATTGAATTCGAGGTATGCTACACAAGGTCTGAATCATGGCCTCGTCAAAGTCACCTAAATAGTGGTAGTTGAGATTCTTGTTATCAGTCAAGTCCCATTGACGACGGGCGTATTTGTAACTCCAGTTGTTTCCTTGACGAGGGAAGTCAATCCATTCCGGGTGTCCAAATTCATTTCCCATGAAGTTGAGGTATCCTCCGTTTATGGTGCTGGCTGTAAGCAGGCGAATCATCTTGTGAAGGGCAATGCCGCGGTGGACGAGGTCACTTTCGTCTCCCTTTTGCATGTGCCAGTACATATCAGCGTCAATCAGTCTGAAGATGACGGTTTTGTCGCCAACGAGAGCCTGGTCGTGGCTTTCTACATAGGAGATGGTTTTTTCGTCTTGTCTGCGATTCGTCACTTCCCAGAACAGGCTTGAAGGCTTCCAGTCTTCATCTCTCAACTCCTTGATGGTCTTAATCCAGTAGTCAGGGATGTTCATTGCCATTCGGTAGTCAAAGCCATAGCCTCCGTCTTCTACTTTCAAGGCTAAACCGGGCATACCGGATACTTCTTCAGCGATGGTGATAGCATTGGGATGTACCTGATGAATCAGTTTGTTGGCCAATGTGAGGTAGCAGATGGCATTGTCATCTTCGTTGCCGTTATAGTAATCACCATATCCCATGAATGCCTCACCCAGTCCGTGGCTGTAGTAGAGCATGGATGTTACACCATCAAAACGGAATCCGTCGAAGTGGTATTCGTCCATCCAGAACTTGCAGTTAGAGAGCAAGAAGTGGAGCACCTCATTTTTGCCATAGTCAAAGCACAAGCTGTCCCATGCCGGATGTTCTCGTCTGCCTCCTGCATAGAAGTATTGACAAGGATCACCGGCGAAGTTACCAAGTCCTTCCAGTTCATTCTTTACAGCGTGACTGTGAACAATATCCATGATTACGGCTATTCCTTGTTGATGAGCCGTGTCAATCAAGTCTTTTAGTTCTTCCGGTGTACCGAATCGGGATGATGCGGCAAAGAAACTTGAAACATGATAGCCGAAACTTCCATAGTATGGATGTTCCTGGATGGCCATGATTTGGATGCAATTATAACCGGCTTTTGCGATGCGGGGAAGGATTTTTTCCTTAAATTCGACGTAACTTCCCACCTTTTCTTCTGCCTGAGCCATACCGATATGGCACTCATAAATGAGCAGGGGAGAACGTTTCGGACGGAATTTCTTTACTTTGAATACATATTGTTTCTCAGGCTCCCATACCTGTGCACTGAAGATATGTGTTTGCTCATCTTGAACTACGCGGGTAGCCCAGGCGGGAATACGTTCACCGTTACCACCTTCCCAATAAATATGTAACTTGTATAAATCTTCGTGATGGATGGCGTTCTGTGGAAGTTCAATTTCCCATACGCCATTTTTCTTGGCCTTGAGTGCATACTGTTTGTCGTCCTTCCATCCGTTGAAGGTACCAATCAGATAGATTTTGCTGGCATTAGGTGCCCATTCCCGGAATACCCAGCCTTTTTCTGTCTGGTGAAGGCCAAAAAATAGATGTCCACAAGCAAAGTCAGAAAGGGTTTGTTTGCCGTTTTGTGTCAGCTCTTTCTCCTTGCGAAGGACGAAGTCGTGTCGACCGTTGATGGCATCAGCGTATGGCTCTAACCAAGGATCATTCTTAATGAGGTTCAGCATGGCTCTAAATAGTTTGTTTGTTGAATGAGAGATGTTGTGTCCTAATAAAGGAATCACGCTTTAACCTTAAAGATGATTTTCTTTAACTCTACAGGAGTGATACCTGGAGCATGACCGTCTTCCGGGAAGAAGATGGCAAACATGCCTGGCTTTACTGTGATATATGATTCGGCCGGGCCTTCATAGAAAGTAATGTCTTTAGCACTATCGTATGCAGCGTCCTTGGGTTGACAATCTGCAGTAGGGGTGTACCCCATGATTTCTTCGCCTGTGATAGGAATCTGAATGTCGATAAACTTGCAGTGTGTTTCCAGTCGTGCAGTTTCCTTTGTCTTGGGTTTGGCTAATGCGACATTCATCATGAGTTCACCTTCAACAATCGTGGTTTTACTCACTTCGAGTGCATTGATGTCAACCGTCTTCAAGTATGCAATGGCTTTCGGGAAAAGCGGATTGATAGAAGCATACTTCTCGATGTTTTCAATTTTGTCAATAATCATGGTTATATAGGTTTAAATATTGATTATCCAGTTTGCTGTATGTAAATATCCACTGTCAAATATAGGTATTTTCCTTTAAACTAATTATTTGGAGATGGATAAAAGCGAGAAATTAGATGCTTATAGCGTCACTTTAAACAGTTTTGCGCTATATGCCGGCATTTTCATGCTTATACAACCTTCTGCTTGTAGATGAAATGTTTCTTCTTCATCCGTGAGTAAGTCGATTGCTTCCACCTGCTGATTTTCTTTGATTTGAAGAAACTCAAAGGCATGTCTCGGTATGATTACTTCACACTTTGTATCGACTGCGTCGAAGTTCACGACTGCAATAATCAGTTCATTTTCATACTTGCGGAGGTAAGCATATAGCTTATTGGAGTTGAATCTCTCTTTGTCTTGGTTAGCATACATCAGGTCAAAGAATAATCCATCTCTCAATGCCGTTTCCCGGTTACATAGGGTCAGTAGTCTTTGATAGTACCTGTAAAGAGATTTTTCATCCTCAGTCAGCAGCTTGCCGTCAAACTTGTCGTTATTTCGCCAGCGTCGAATCGTGTCAACACTCCAGTAGTCAAAAATAGTTGTACGACCGTCCAGTCCACTGAATCCTTCGTCGTCCATTCCTTTTTCTCCAAACTCCTGACCAAAGTAGATCATCATCGGACATGTGTTCATTGTCGCAGAGACTACGAGAGCCGGAAGGGCTTTCTTCGGGTTGTTGGCAAAGAACAGAGAGGCCACACGCTGCTCGTCATGATTTTCGAGGAAGTGTAGCATGTGTTGTTGAATGTCGTTTTGGCTTTGCCATACATTGGTAATGTTTTCTGCACCGCAGTAACCACTCATGATAGCACGCAGTGTGTCGTATAATCCAACCTTATTATACAGGAAATCAAATTTACCTTTAAAAATAAAATCTCGATATCGGTATGGATTATACACTTCGGCGATGAAAATGATTTCGGGGTATTGTGACTTCAACTGTGGAATAGCCCATTCCCAAAACTCTACAGGAACCATTTCAGCCATATCACATCTGAATCCGTCAATCTCTTTGCTGCACCAGAAGAACAGGATGTCAAGCATCTTGTGCCAGGTGTTCGGGATACAGTCCAGATGTAGATGTCCGTTGTTCAGATAGTCAACGCCATAATTCAGCTTGATAGTCTCATACCAGTCATTGCTGGTGGGGTAGGCGTCAAATCTGTCGTTTCCGGTAGCCTTGGCCGGAAACTCCTGATAGGCTGTAGATTCTCCGCAACACAAGTCGAACTGGCCATGAAAATACGAACCGGGAACGTAGTAGAAATTGTTGTTCACGTCAAAGAAAACGTTCTGATTGTCGTCTTCTCCGAGTTGTTTGACATTTGCAGGTTGGGCGTCTGAGTGATATTGGCGTGCCACATGATTGGGCACGAAGTCTATGATTGCTTTTAGTCCGCATTTATGGGTGCGCTTGACGAGGTTCTCAAATTCCTTCATGCGATTAGGTACATCCTTTGCCAAGTCCGGGTCAATGTCGTAGTAGTCTTTGATGGCGTATGGTGAACCGGCCTTTCCTTTCACGATTGCCTTATGGTCTTTCCTAATGCCATACTTGGTATAGTCGTTTTGTGTTGCGTGCTCAATGACACCCGTATACCAGATGTGGGTAACACCGAGTGACTTGATTTCTTGCAATGCTTTCTGTGTAAAGTCTGCCATTTTGCCACATCCGTTTTGTTCATAACTACCGCTGTGGGTCAGTGCAGCCTTCTTATTACCAAACAATCTTGTAAATACTTGGTAGATGATAATCTTATTTGGGGACATCTTATTAGTTCTATTAAAAAAACATAGAGGCGCTTTGAGGTTCAAAAGCGTCTCTATGTAGGTTTATCCTGTTCACACTTCGTAGAGTTTTGATAGATTCATTTCGGAGTGTGTGCCTGAATATATCGTTATTAGTTAGGCAATACCGTGAGCAGAAACAGTTTTATCAATCTTGGCAATCATACCCTGCAATGCTTTGCCTGGACCACATTCTGTGAAGTCGGTGGCACCGGCTGCAATCATGTTCTGCACCTCGTAGGTCCATTTTACAGGAGCAGTGAGTTGCTTCAACAAGTTTGCTTTGATTTCTGCTGGATTTGTATGGCCTTGAGCATCTACATTTTGATATACCGGACACTTTGGCGTACAGAACTCAGTCTGTTCGATAGCTTGTGCCAGTTCTTCCTGTGCCGGCATCATCAGTGGAGAGTGAAAGGCACCGCTGACTGGGAGTGGGAGGGCACGTTTCGCACCGGCAGCCTTTAAGGCTTCACACGCTTCGTTGATTGCTTCAACATTACCGGAAATAACCAACTGCCCCGGATTGTTGTAATTTGCAGGAACAACTACATATCCTTCCTTGTTGATTGATGCACAGATTTCTTCAATCTTTTCGTCTGGCAACCCAATGATGGCAGCCATTGTTGACGGTGCTGCTTCGCATGCCTTTTGCATGGCCATGGCACGCTTGTAAACCAGTTTCAGTCCGTCTTCAAAACTGATTGCACCGGCAGCAACTAAGGCTGAAAATTCTCCAAGAGAGTGACCGGCAACCATAGCAGGCTGGAATGCGTCGCCTAAGCAGAAAGCTGTAATAACTGAATGGAGGAAAACAGCCGGCTGTGTAACTTTGGTCTGTTTCAGCTCTTCTGCTGTACCTTCAAACATGATATCTGTGATACGGTAACCAAGAATGGTATTTGCTTTTTCAAAAAGTTCTTTTGCTAATTCGGATGTTTCGTAAAGGTCTTTACCCATTCCTGAGAATTGGGCGCCTTGACCAGGAAATACAAATGCATTCATTTCTATGATAGTTTTTTTAATATTTGTGTCTTTTTAAAAAGTGGTGCAAATGTAGTAATTAAATAGTTATGTCTTTACATCAAATAGTAAAAAGATTAAAGGTATACTTTTATATAAAGTGCCATAGCGGCCCATTCCCATGACCTATGCTAAATTTGCTGCCTGCCTGAATAGCCTTTGATATATAGTGTTTGGCGTCCTTTACCGCTGTTTGCAGGTCTTTCCCTAACGCCAGATTGGAAGCAATGGCTGATGAGAGCGTGCAGCCCGTTCCATGCAGGTTGTGGCTTTGAATGCGTTGTTCTTCGTAGGAGATTGTTGTGTAAATGTCTCCTTCTTTACGACACAGATAGTCTGTCATCACGTGTCCGCTACTATGTCCCCCCTTCAGCAATACGTTGCAACCATAATGTCGGGCCAGTGCCTCTGCACTTTTGCCCATATCCTGAATATTTTTTCCCAACATATATTCTGCTTCCGGAAGATTGGGCGTTATCAGGCTACAGAGTGGAAACAGCCCCTCACACATCATGCGTATGGCATTTCTTGTCAACAGCCGATGACCGCTGGTCGAAATCATAATCGTGTCTAACACAATGGGAGGCCTTGCAGGCAGTTCATTCAGTATGCGGCAAAGAATCTCAACAATCTCTTCGTTACCCAACATGCCAATTTTGATGGCATCCGGTTGTATGTCTTCCAATACAGTGCGCAACTGACTGTCAAATACGTTACCTGGAACGTTGAACACGCATTTTACTCCAATTGTATTCTGCGACGTAAGGGCAGTAATGACACTGGTTGCATAACAATTGTGTGCAGAAATGGTTTTGATGTCAGCCTGAATACCGGCTCCACCCGACGGGTCGCTTCCTGCGATGGTCAGTACATTTTTCATGATATCTCTTTAAAAACTGAGGTTAGCCTTGTTTTCCCACACTTCGCCCAGCATGGCAACGCCTCCAAAACCTAATGATTCAATCAATGGAATACGCTCTTGCGTGATGCCTCCCAACGCAATCACCTGATGGTCCACAATGCCAAGCTTATGAGCTTTTTCTAATGTTTCTATAGTGAAGGCGGCATGGTATCCTTTCTTGGAGATGCTGTCAAATATGGGGCTCAAGAAGACATAACAGCATCTTGGTTTCCAAATGGCTACTTCTTCCAGCGTGTGGCACGAGTAACTCAATCGTCCCGTAAAATCCGGTGGAATGGTTTGCCTGTTCCGGCTCAGGTGGATTCCTCCTAAATGATATGTATGTGCCAAGTGGAAATGACTATGTAAGACCAATCGATTCCTGTAATCCGCGTTGATTTGCAAAATGTATGCGCGCATCTCCTCTTCTGTTGCTTCTGGCTTGCGAATGTGGAGAAGTTTCAATCCCGATTCCATCAAATGGTTTATTCGGTCCATTTCGCCATCAAAGAAATCTGGACGTGTAATTACGATTTTTGTCAAGTTATAAGCCATTTCTTGTGACAAAGGAACTATATTTCTATGTCTTATACAAGCGTTTTGAGTATTTTAGTTACCTTTGCTACGAGTAAAAGGATGTCAAAATACACGCATGTATGCGTAAAATCTTTTTTGGTGGAACCGTTTTTTTGATAAACGAATGAAATATCTCATAGCCGATAATCTGTCATCGCTGACTGAATCGCAGTTGGAAGTCATGCTCGAGGCATTGCCTGTTTGGAGAAGGAATCGGGTGTTGAGATTCAAACATTTCAAGGGTAGAGCACAAAGTACACAGGCATTTGTACTGTTGCAACAATTGATGGTTGAGGAATATGGCATTTCTTCGATTCCTGAATTTACATATAATGAGCACGGAAAGCCTTATTTTTCTTCTCTCAAGCATATTCATTTCAATATGTCTCATTGCTCGAATGCTGTAATTTGCGCGGTAGACAGGAATCCCGTCGGGGTGGATATCGAACAAGTGGGACGCTTCTCCGAGTCGTTGGCCAGACACGTCTTGAACGATGAGGAATATCTTGCGGTCGTGAAATCTTCCTCGCCTGATGTCGCCTTCATCAGATTTTGGACGCAGAAAGAGAGTTTGGTAAAACTGACCGGAGCAGGTATTCGCGATAACATGAAGAACATCCTCTTGCCAGAGTTTCGGCAAAATATCCAAATCTCCACAACAGAATGTCTGGAGAAAGGGTATGTGTATTCAATTGCCACTTGCAGATAAATCATTCTAAATAAACAGTCAATCATGAATCTGATGTTTGCTTTTTTCTTGAGCATAGCTCCGTGGTTCGCCGAAGGGTGGGAGACGGCATGGAGTCTTTTTTATGCGCCTCAAACTCATCTTTTCTATGACTATATCAGTAGCTATGAAACGGGGAAAAGCCTGCATCACCTGCCCACATTGGAAGAGATGTCTGTCGAATATCCCAATCCATGCGGATATAGTACCGGTATGGAAGATTGTGCGATTCTCAATGGAACGATGTTGGGAGCCTTGACCGATGCCTACGAAAAGAACTCTCGTAAGGAATGGAAACAGAAGGCTGAAGACCTGTTGAAAGGATGTAGCCTGCTTGCCACGCAGTCTGATGCGTATGGTTATGTGTTGAGAGGAGTATCACCTCGTGATGGACACAGCCATTACACCAATACTTCGCGCGACCAGGTTACACATTGGGCATGGGGATTATGGAAATACTATCATGGTAAGATCTCCACAGCCAAGGGACGGCAGACAGTCAGAAAGTTGCTTCGCGCGGTTGCAGATAGGATGCACCGGGTGGTAATTCCAGCCAACGACTATGACATGCTCCGTTCGAATGGATTGCGCAGTACTTATGGGAACTGTAAAATGTGGGAAGTACAGCCGCATGAGGCTGCACGCTTACCCATGCTTTATGCGGTTGCTTTTGACGTGACCGGTGACGAAACTTATGCTGCCTATCGTGACGAATATTTGGCTGAAGCGATTGACTGTTCAGAAAAGATTGTGGAGGATTATCCAAGTTATGTTTATCTGCAGATGATGTATGCCTTTACCGTTCTACAGGCAACGACATTGAATAGTTCATATCAGAATCGATTGAAAAAGTTGAGGGAAAGGGTGGTCTTACTTGTGGCTAAGAAAGCGGCTGCTAATGTAGCGTTGCTCAAACAGTACAGTGCTTCCGAATTGGAAATGCTGGGACCGGACTGGAGGAAAGTGGAGGTATGGAACATGCAAGGAGGTTTCCCCAATCCTTATTGGGGTGCGTATCGCGTCATCTGGAATCGGCTCAGAGCAGCTGGCGAGTATGCCTGTGTGGCGGCATTGTCTGACGACATGGAACAGCATCTTGTCGGACGTCGCATCTGGCAAGCGGCTATCGCAGACGTTAATTGGACAAGAACTTCATGCTGTGGTATTGTCTTTCATTTGGCTGCAGCCATGACATTGGCCGGATAATAAAAATCCTTATCTTTGCTGAACCGATTAAAATGTAAAGAAAAAAACACAAACAATTACTAATATATGAAGAAAAAAATCCTTTCGGCAGCCTTTGCTGCCTTGTTGGCCTTGCCCACGTGGGCATGTACTAACATGATTGTTGGTAAAAATGCCTCTACAGATGGCTCTGTGATTGTATCTTATGCGGCCGATTCTTACGGCATGTTCGGCGAACTGACCCATTTCAAGGCCGGAACTCATGCCGATGGTGAAATGGTAGATATTTATGAATGGGATACTGGCCGTTATTTGGGTAAGATTGCCCAGGCTAAACAAACTTATAATGTTATTGGCAATATTAATGAATATCAGCTCACCATTGCAGAGACAACATGGGGAGGCCGTCCGGAATTACAGGATACCACCGCCATTATTGATTATGGTAGCCTGATTTATCTGGCTTTGCAACGTTCGCGTACTGCTCGTGAAGCCATCAAGGTCATGACTTCGTTGGTACAGGAATATGGGTATTACAGCGAGGGCGAGACATTTACCATTGCCGACCCCAATGAGGTGTGGATGATGGACATGATAGGTAAGGGACCCGGCATCCGTGGAGCTGTGTGGGTCGCTGTCCGCATACCGGATGATTGCGTGGCCTGTCATGCCAATCAGAGCCGTATTCGTCAGTTCAGCCTGAATGACAAGGAAAATTGCCTCTATGCTCCGGATGTCATTACACTGGCACGCGAGAAAGGTTATTTCTCCGGAGTGAACAAGGACTTCAGCTTTGCCGATGCCTATTGTCCGTTGAACTTTGGCGGACTCCGATACTGCGAAGCACGCGTCTGGAGTTTTTACAATATGTTTGCCGATGATGCCGCATCCTATCTTGACTATGCCAAAGGTGATGCTTCAGCTAAACCGATGCCTCTCTACTGGAAGCCGAATCGCAAGGTTTCAGTGCGTGATATCCAGCAGGCCATGCGCGACCACTATGAAGGAACTCCATTGGATATCAGCCAGGATTTTGGTGCAGGCCCGTACAAGGCTCCTTACCGCTTGACTCCACTTTCTTTCAAGGTAGATGGCGAGAGTTATTTCAACGAACGTCCTATTTCTACGCAGCAAACCAGTTGGGTCTTTGTATCACAGATGCGTGCGCAGCTTCCTGATGCTGTTGGTGGTGTGCTTTGGTTTGGTATGGATGACGCTAATCTGACGGTCTTTACACCTATGTATTGCTGCATGACGGAGGCACCTCTCTGCTATACGCATCCGGATGGTGCTGATATTTGCACATTCTCATGGAACTCCTCCTTCTGGGTATTCAATTGGGTGTCCAACATGGCTTACCAGCGTTACAGCCTATTGATAGATGACATACGCCAGACACAACAGGGCTTGGAAGAGACACTGGCTCTTGCTCAGGAAGGAATAGAGTCTACTGCCTTGAAGTTGCTGCAAAGCGACGCAGCGAAGGGAAAGGCTTTTCTCACCAATTACTCCGTCCAGTCGGCCCAGCACACATTGAATGCATGGAAGAAACTGGGTGAATATCTTATCGTGAAGTATAACGATGGAACGATCCGACCAACAGAAAATGGCAAATTCAAGCGGGGAGCCAATGGTATGCAACTCAATCCGATCAGAGTGGGCTATCCCGAGGAATTTCTGAAGGAATATATCAAACAGACCGGTGAGAGATATAAAATGCCGAAATAATTTTTTTTGTCAAATTATCTCTTTACTTTTGTTGTCATAGTTAACAAAATAGAAAACATAAATATATTATGGAAAACCAGGAATTAATTAAAAAGTGTGCTGCCATAGCACAAAAGTGGATTGATTCTCCGCTTTACGATGCAGAAACAAAGGCAGAAGTACAAGCCATGCTTGACAATGAAGACAAGACGGCATTGGTCGACGCCTTCTATCAGACTCTCGAATTTGGTACAGGTGGTCTTCGCGGAATCATGGGTGCCGGTACCAACAGAATAAACAAGTATATCGTTGGCATGGCAACCCAAGGATTTGCCAATTACATTAATAAGGCCTTCCCACAGGGCGGACAGAGTGTTGTTGTTGGTCATGACTGTCGCAATAACGGTCGCATGTTTGCCGAAAGCGTTGCTGCAATCTTCAGTGCCAATGGTATCAAGGTTTATCTTTTCGAAAGTTTGCGTCCTACGCCGGAGATTTCGTTTGCTATCCGTCGTTTAGGTGCTGTTGCCGGTGTGAATGTTACCGCTTCCCACAATCCGAAGGAATACAACGGTTACAAGGCTTATTGGGCAGACGGTGCACAGGTGTTGTCTCCTCACGACAAGGGTATTATTGATGAGGTGAACAAAGTCAGTATTGAAGACGTTCGGTTCGAGGCCAATTGGGATCTCATCCAGATTATCGGTGGCGAAATGGACTATGACTATATGACGGCGGTGAAGGAAGCCATGGTTGACCAGGATGTAATCCTCCGTCACAAGGATCTCAACATTGTTTATTCTGCCATGCACGGAACAGGACGTCTCATCGTTCCTCTCTGTCTACGTTCATGGGGTTTCCAGAATATCAACGTTGTGCCCGAACAAATGGTTGTTGATGGTAACTTCCCGACAGTCGTTTCTCCGAACCCAGAGAATGCAGAAGCAATGACGCTCGGCATGAAGCTCGGTACCAAACTCAATGCCGACCTTGTCGTAGCTACCGACCCCGATGCCGACCGTCTGGCCATCGTTTGTCGCGACTCGAAGGGCGAGTGGGTCATTATTAATGGCAATCAGACTGCGATGATGTTTACTTATTACATTATCAAGAATAAGAAAGCATTGGGTACTCTCAAAGACGGTGACTTTATGGTGAAGACTATTGTGACTACCGAACTCATTGCCGAAATGGCCCGGAGAAATGGTGTTGAGGTGCGCGACTGCTACACCGGATTCAAGTGGATTGCACGCGAAATCGCCCTTTCAGAAGGCAAGCAAAAGTATATCGGCGGTGGTGAAGAATCATTCGGTTTCTTGCCATACGACAAGGTGCGCGACAAGGATGCTCCTGCTTCTATCTGTCTTATCTGTGAAATCGCTGCTTGGGCAAAGGATCAGGGCAAGACTCTCTATGACGTCTTGATGGATATCTATCTCGAATACGGTTTTTCTAAGGAAACGACTGTCAATGTTGTGAAGCCTGGCAAGAGTGGTGCTGACGAAATCAAGGCCATGATGGAAAACTTCCGTGCGAATCCTCCGAAGGAGATTGGCGGTTCAAAGGTTACTCTTGCGCGCGATTTCAAGACTCTCAAGTCTACCGATGCAGAAGGTAAGGTGAGTGACATCGATATGCCGGCTACAAGCAATGTATTGCAGTATTTTACTGAAGACGGTACAAAGATTTCCGTTCGTCCTTCTGGTACGGAACCTAAGATTAAGTTCTATATGGAAGTACGTGGCAATATGAAATGTGAGGGATGCTATGAACGTTGTTGCCAGGAAGCCGACGAAAAGATTAAGGCAATCCGTGCTTCACTCGGTATCTGATTCATCTTTTTGTTGATGATTATATGAGAAAGCCCGTCATGGTCGTAAGATCGTGACGGGCTTTTTAGGTGGCTTAAAGCTTTCTTGGCGGTAACCCCGAAACATGCTGTTGCTTATTCAAAGTCGCTTTGCTGTTTTTCTATTTCTTTCAGCTTGATTTGGTTTTGTACTTGCTGATGTTCGTCGTTTTGGAGGCGAATGTTTGATTTCTCTCCGGTCGTGACCGTTGTTTGGCCGGTTTTGTTACTTTGTTCGGAAAGCCGGATTTCTGTTTCATTTGCCACAAACTTTAGGGTTGCCTCTTTCACGGGTATAATGAGTTCGGCTGCTATCGGTGTGTGGGTTCCTTCCCATGTCACGATGGCACGCACCTTTATGTTTCCGGGCTTGGTCGTGGCTCGTACCAGTATAGGTGCCGTTCCCCATTGAATCGGGCGCGGATTGGTGTGGGTTTCTTCGTTGCCGATGAGTATTCCCGGACCTTCAATCTCAAACTTCACGATACTATTGTTCAGACGTTTGATGCGTCCGTCACGGTCTGTTATGGCTGCTACAACGGTCACAATGTCCGAACCGTCTGCCTGCATCTCCACATTCTCGTCATCAGTCCATAGCAAGAGTTTGCTCGGCCTTCGGGTCGGTTCCAATTTGTGTGTTGCCACGAGTTTGCCTTCCACGAATCCTTCGGCCAGGAGGTATGAGTCTTTTTGTTTGCCTACTCTGGAGAGCTCTTTGTCCTGCATCACTTTCCAGACGTCTTTGAAGGTTATCACCGGTGAGGGCATACCTTCCCGCTTTGCCTCTTTCTTGTATGTGTACTGCCGGCCATTCTTGCAGTAGGTCAGGCGCACTTCGTCACAGTTGCTGTAGATTGTCACGTCCTCGGGAGAGAAGGGTGTCATGGCATTGGCGATGTAGACCATCGGGCCTGACTCGGCGATGAGTTCCTCATTTGTCCGGTTTGGTCGTTGTGACATAAACATGTAGTAGGATAGTTTAGGCTGACGGAAGGCATCCATGATTCCACCGTAGAACGGGTCGGGATGGTAGCCTCTCTGGTGGTCGAACGAGTGCCACAGGCATCCGCCCACGTGCTGTCTGCTCTGTCGGTAGAGTATGTCGTAGCAAGTAAAATTCGGAAAGCCTAAGGTGGCATATCCTTGTGCCTGTTTCAGCATGGGGTATTCGCCCCACGCTCGGCTCACGCGACTGGGCGAGTTGTGCGAGTTCCAGTCGTCGACGTTGTCGCCCCATTCCCGGGTGAAGTAGGTGATGTGTTCCTCCATTTGCTCCCCGGCATCATTTTCTTCGTTAAAGGGATGACGGAATTGGACCTTGAAATGTTCGTGGCCGAGTGCCCGGGAGTCGCATCCGCAGTAGCAATAGGGATAAGGATATTCTTCGTTGACGATGTCTACTACTGTCCGTGCAAAATCTTCGGGATATCGGGTCTCGTTGAGAATCGGTTCCCACATCCATACGCAGGGGTGATTCCGGTCGCGGCGCACCATGTTGCGTATGTCATCATACACTCGCTGTGCGAATAGTGGCTCCTCGTTCCAGAACTGCCAGCCCGGAGTGTTTACGATGACAAAGAGCCCCAGTTCGTCACAGGCGTCCATGAATGCTGGGTCTTGGGGATAGTGGGCGTTGCGGATAACCCTGAGTCCGGCGTCACGCAGTTTCTTGGCATCGCGCCAGTGCAGGCTGTTGGGCAGTGCGTTGCCTATGACGGCAAAGTCTTGATGACGGTTGGCACCGATGAGTGGTTCGGGGTAGGGTTTCCCGTTCAGCCAGAATCCGTCCCGGCCTTTGAACTCAATGCTTCTCACCCCGATGCGGCGGCGGAATCCATCGATAGTTCGGCCGGTATTGTCTTTGATATATACGTGCAAATTGTAAAGGTACGGACTGTCGGGTGTCCACAGGTGAGGTCGTTCAATCTCCATGCTTGTCTGCCGGCTTCCGGCCTTTCCGCGGGCTACCGAGAGTCCTTTGCCTGCCGTGCGCACCAATTTTCCCTCCCGGTCATAGAGTTCGAACAGGACTTTTCCGCTGAAGTTTCTGTCCGATGAGTTCCTGACGTGGATGTTTAGATTCAGCTGTGCGGCGTCTTCTGATACCTTGCCGAACGAGACAAACAGTCCTCCGCCGGCCGTGACGCGCTCGTAGTTGGGGTCTGTGATGAATACGTTGTTGTGCACAATCATCCAGCAGTCACGATAGATGCCTCCGAAGTAGGCAAAGTCCAGTACGTCCTGTGCCTTGCCGGGCGGATAGGACGGATCGTTGCTGTTGTCGGCCCAGACTGTGATGACGTTATCCTGTCCGTATTTCAGTCGGGAGGTCACGTCGGCAATGACGGGCAGGAAGCCCCCGTAGTGTTCTGTAAGCGGTTCTCCGTTCACCCATACTTTGGACTTGCCCATGATAGCTTCAAAATGCAGGAAGAGTTTTCTCCCTCGCCAGCTCTCCTCGGGAGTGAAGTGTTTTCTGTACCACACCTCTCCCTGATAGTTCACACATCCGCTGGCTTCCGAAGGGAGATATTCAATACCGTCGGGTAGTGAGACGAGTCGCCAGTCCCGGTCATTGAAATCGTTTTGTTCGGCTCCCTCCACCGGTCCCTTGTGTACTCTCCAGGCAGGATTCATGCTGTAGGCCGTGCGTCCGGTTTCTTTCAGCGCATAGAAGCCTGCGGTTGAAAATTCGGGTTGGTGTGTCCGGCCGTGCGTCTGTATGGTGAGAGATAGGAGAATGAGCAACCATATCCATCTGCCTGCGTGTGTGTTATGTGTCATGGCGTCTTGAGTTGGTTATGTCGGTGATGTAGTTTTATCTTACATGGTTTAGAGCACTGGCAGCAGTTTGGGGTAGAGTGTCTTCTTTTCTTTGTCTACCGGATAGCAGGCCTTCTCTGTTTCCAGGCGCTTAATCATCTGGCTGCATAGCCGCTTCACGATGTCGAGGTGATTCCGGGCAACGTCCTGATGTTCGTATGGGTCGTTCTTCAGGTTGAAGAGCTTGCATGTCGGCACGCCGTCAGTTTCCGGATTGTAGTAGTAAATCAGTTTCCAGTCTCCCTTGCGATAGGTGGTGAAGTAACTGCCACGGTGTTCGTGCGGGAAGTGCATCAGAAAGTCGTCCCGATGTTTCTTGTCCGCCTTGCCCAGCATCATTTTTTTCAGGTCACTGCCGTCCAGCACGTAGTTTTCGGGTACCTTGACTCCGGCTACCGAAAGAATGGTCGGGTAGAGGTCCATGACTGTTGCCATCTGTGTCTGCACCTTTCCCTGTGCTACCGGATAGGCTTTCTGGAATGTGTTTTCCTGCTGTGGTTTGCCCCATCCGGCGATGAAAGGTACACGTACGCCGCCTTCATATTCCGAACCTTTCTTCCCCTTGAACGGAGCGGATGACCCATAGTCGGCCGCGTCGCCCAGCGGCGCGTCTCCACCGTTATCGCCTAAGAAGATGATGAACGTGTTCTCTGCCACTCCAAGGACCTCCAGATAGTCCATCAGGTCACCCAGGGACTTGTCCATGCCCTCAATCAGTGTGGCAAATGCCTGTGCCTGCTGGCTCTTGCCTCCGTGCTGATAGTTACCGATGAATCGTTCGTCGGTTTCGAATGGGGCGTGTACGGCATAGTGCGCCATGTTCAGGTAGAAGGGACGTCCTGCATCCACGGCTTTCTTTACCTCTTTCTTTGCCTCCAGCGTCAGTGCGTCGCTCAAGAAGGTAGACGTGCCGTGATAAGCCTCCAGGTCGGGGACAGCCCTTGCACGCTGTCCTTTAATCCAGCCATATCCGTTTTCTCCGTGGTAGCTTCCCGGATGGCCGATGGATGAACCGGCTATGTTTACGTCAAACCCCAGTCGTTTGGGATCTTTACCTTCACTCTCGTTACATCCGAAGTGGGCTTTACCCACGTGAATGGTTTTGTATCCGGCCTGTTTCAGTACAGCCGGATATATCATGTCTTCGTGCGTCAACCCCATCCAGTTCCAGTCGTACGGTCCATAGGGGGTCCGGTTGTTGCTCTCGGCGTTTATCCAGTTCGTCGTGCGGTGACGGGCTGCATTCTGGCCTGTCATGATAGAGGTACGCGAGGGTGAACTGACACTTTGGGCATAGAATGTGCTGAAGCGTATGCCTTGATTGGCCAGTCGTTCCATGTTTGGAGTGCGATACCAGTTGTTTAGAGGCTGGCGTACGGGATTGCCTTGTGCGTCCACATCAAAAGGGAGAGAGGTGTCCATCAGTCCCATGTCGTCTACTAAAAATACAACGATGTTGGGGCGGTCCTGAGCCAGCAGTGAAGGAACGGCCAGACATGAGAGCCCTAACGAGCAACATAAGTTTTTAACGGTTTGTTTCATCATAATTTTATAGGTAAGGTTATTTTTCTTTCTTCGTACAAGGTGAGATGTGCAAAGGTAGTAAAATCCTCCTATAAGGCTACACAAATCTGCCATGATTCTGAAGCTTGCAGCTACAGATGTTTGTAATTGCTACAGACAATTTTTGCTCAGCTCAGAGAAACATATTTTCCTTGCACTGCAAAAATGGTTGAATAGTGCGACTGTTTTTGCAGTAATACGTTTGTGCGGTCCGGTAAAACTTAAAGGTGCCCTCACGTGTGAAATCGTGAGGGCACCTTCTTTTTTATGTGCAGACCCTATGTCATGGGCGTAGCACTCGGTCGAATGGGGCTTAACCTTACATCTTATTCAAAGCGGTCTTGGCTGTGTTCACCATTTCGGTGGCCGTTGTCTTCAGCAGGTTCTTGTCATCGAATGGTTCCAAAATCTCGTCCAGCTTCTTCAGTCCGGCCTTGTTGCCTTTCTGGGTAAATTCCTCGCGCAGAATGCGTACTTTCTCATACTGCTGTATACCTTCTTTCAGGCGCTCGAAGCGGATGCTGGTGCGGTTGTCCGGATAGATAAGATAAGTATCTCCTGAGGTCCATGACCTGAAACGTGTGTCGTGTAGCGGATTCTTTGTCCAGCTATTCAGTGCCCAGCGCAGATAGCCGTCGAGTGCAAAGCTGGCACTGTGCCATGCCAGCCATTCGGCTTCGGCCGGTTGACTGATGGTAAACGTGTTGGGCAAAGTTTCTGCACAGCAGGTATAGAATGTCGTTGTCTTTCCGGCCGCCTTACGTTTGGCCAATACATCGGCCGGATAGCGTTCGTGTAACGTGATGCAGTAGTCGTCGAGGTCGGACAGTTCGTCGTGGTATGAGCCAGCCAGAGCAATCTTGAAATTCGGGTCGGCTTTGCGAATCACTTCCATCGTGAGGAGCATATCCTTCATCTTGCGCTCGTCCATGGCAATGTAGGTGATGTCAAACCATCCTTTTTCCTTCAGGTGTTGGGCAAACGACTGCAGCATGTTGCCCCAGAGGTCTGCGTATGCTGCTTCACCGGGAGCGGTCTTGATTTCGACGAAGCTGTCGGTGGCCTGGTCGAGGTATCTGAAGGAGAGGCGCCAGGGAACCATTGAGTAGCAACTGATTTGCTTATTAATACCGAGTCCGAGCATCATTTCCACCCAGCGGTCGAAGGCCGTGTAGTCATACATCCACGTGCCGTCAGCTTTCTTAATCCAGGTAATCATGCTCATGAAAGCATCTTCGGTCTGTCCGTTCCAGGGCTTGTGCATGATACTGGTCGTGATGGTTTTTCCTCCGGCATCGGCATACATTTTCATCATCGGTCGGAGAATCTCCATGTGTTCGTCGCTGAACGGCTGCACATGATGGTATCTGGCCGATGCGTAGGGATTCTGCCACAAATCGAGGTGGAACTTCCAGTCTTTGGGAGCGGGCAATGTGTGGTTTTTCACATTCACTGCCAGCTTCAGGCTCTTGATGATTTTATCGCCGTCCTTAATCAGGACAAAGCCGGAATATAGTCCTGCCTTGGCTTCTGCCGGAATTTGGATAGAGAGCCATACGGGGCGGGTTGATCGTGCCTCGACAGCCATGCTGGTAAGGAGATGATCAATAGGGTCGGCCACCAGGATTGAATCGTGCTCGGAAGCGATGCGACTGCCGCACTGGTTATTTCCCGGGAGTAGTTCGTCGCAGATGATATACCTGACGAAGGCGGTGCGGATGCAATCGTCTAAACTTCCCTTGTCGCCCTTCAGCGAACTCACTTCAACGTTCAGATTCTTGATTGGTGCCGGGGCAGAGACGACAGCCTGTGCACTGACACATTCGCCTTTCCACGCCTGTAACGTGAGGGAGCCCGTGATACCGTTCAGTGCCACCGGCTTCTCTTTGGCATATCTCACGTCGGTTGACCCCCATCCGGCGATGGTTGTCTTCACTCCGATCCACGCCTCGCTCGGGGTTGCTGCCGGGTTAGCCGGTTCTGTGTAGTCTGTTTGCGACTGGGCAAAAAGCGAAATACTTCCTGCCAATAATGCAATTGAAAGTAGTGTTTTTCTCATGATACATTGATTTATATGAAACTATGTTTGCAAAGATAGTGCAAACCGAGAGCAGAAACAACAAACTTGTTTGATTGTTATGCCGAGGTGCAGCCGGGAATTACAGTTCTGTTGCTTTCAGTTGAGCCACTTTGAGTTCAAAATCGCGTTCTGATTCCAACATATTCTTATACATCTCGTGTCCCCAGAAGGCTTCCTGAAAATAATCGATGGCGTTGATTGCTCCGGCCTCGAATGATTTCTTCAGTGGCCCCAGTATGTCGTATTGCTTGAATCCCTCGGAGAGGTTGTTCATGTTTCGCTGCAGCTCTGTCGCTTCGCTGAAGAGCATGCGTAGTGAGGTAGCCACTTCTTCTCGGATGCTTGTCTGTCTGATTTGTGCTGCCGACAATCTTTTTTTGGCAACCCTGACATTGTGGAACCCGCTCCAGATAGGCATGGAGAATCCCAGTGTGAGGCCTTGATAGCCGTCCACTTTCTCCTTCTCGCTCATGTATCCCACCTGAATGCTTGGTATCCATTCATGTTGCACCACGCGCAGAGCCTTGTGGTTTACGCCCACTTCGCTTTGGGCCATCTGCACCGAGAGATGTTGCTCCATATTGGTGGCCAGCCAAGACTCGAAGTCGATGGGGAGTGGGGTATGGACGTAAGAGTTGTCGGCCAGCGTGACGTCGTTGCCTCCGTTGAGCCGTTTGAGTTCGGCCATCAGATTGTTACGGTTGGTTATTGCCTGCCGGAGTTCATTCTCAAAGGCAATGCAGCTCTGGTTCATTCTGTTGTACTCGAGTATTGTTGCTTCTCCCTCTTCGTACAACTTCTTCACCTTTGCTGCCGTCTCCTTGAAATGGCGCACGTCCCTGTTAAGATGGTCAATGAGCGCATTGTAATACACCACCTCTATGCACAGCTGCTTGGCATAGAGCAATATGTTCTGACGCTCGTTGAGGAAACGGAGTTGTGCGTTCTGTTGTCTGAGTTTGCTGAGTTTATGTTTATGGACATACACGGTCGGGAAGGCGAATGATTGTGAGACACTGAGGTCAATGCGTATTCCGTTATCATCGTTCCCCCACAGATAGTTGATGCCGAACTCCGGACTTTCGAGCGTGTTGTCGGCTTTGGCCTCACTCTTCTCCGCTTCGGCCTCTTCGTGTGCGGCTCTCAGTTGAAGACTGTGTTGTTCAATGCTTTGCAGGATGTGTTTGAAATCTTGGGCATGGGTATGGGTATATGGGGCTAAAAGTATGAGCCCGAAGATGATGAACTGTTTCATGCTTTTCTTGACTTTTGTGTTACATGCCATTCATAAATGGCCGGCATGATAAATATATTTAGGATGGTTGAGGTGAGCAGTCCGCCCAACACAACGATAGCCATCGGACTCTGAATCTCGTTCCCGGCCTTGTCGCTATTCAGTATTAGCGGAATGAGGGCGAGGGCAGAGGTGAGGGCCGTCATGAAGATAGGATTCAGTCGGTCTTTTGAACCTTCGAGAATGACTTCCTTCAGCGTCTTGTTCTCGTCGACCTGCAGATGCTGGTATTTTGAGATGAGCAGGATTCCGTTGCGGGTGGCGATGCCGAAGAGTGTGATGAAGCCGATGATGCTCGGAATACACACCACCCAGGAGCTGATTGCAATGCCCAGTACACCACCAATCAAAGCCAGTGGAAGTCCAGCCATGACAATGGCCGAAAGAGAGAAACTTCTGAACTCGGCATATAATAAAAGGTATATGACGAGTAAAGCAATGAAGGTGGTCAGCAACAAGATGCGTGACGCATTGCGGGCACTCTCAAACTGTCCGCCATATTCCACGCGATAACCTTCGGGCAAGGTGATTTCCGACTCAATCGTTTGCCGGATGTCGTTCACCACACTGCCCACGTCGCGCCCCGATACATTGGCGGCCAACACGAGCTTGCGTTGTACGTTTTCCCTGGAAATATTGTTCGGACCACTTGTCGAAACAATTTCACATACTTCCTCCAGCGGAATTTTCCGGCCGTTGCCCGTATCAATCAAAGCTTTGCGCACTCCGTCAATGCTACCGGTGTAGGTGGGAGAGAGTTTCAGTACCAGGTCGAACGACCGCTGGCCCTCGTAGATGTCGCCAAGCTTTTCGCCACTGAATCCCAGTGAGATGAACTCGTTGAACTCCTGCATGGTGATGCCGTAACGTGCCAGTGCCAAACGGTTGGGACGGATGTGCAGTTGGGGTGTTTCGGTTTGCTGGTCAATATTGATGTCTACCAGTCCGTCAATGCCCTCAATGGCGTTCTTGATGCGATTGCCTATGATGAACATCTCGCTCAGGTTGGTGCCGAAAAGCTTGATGGCGATGCTGGCACGTGTGCCTGAAAGCATGTGGTCGATGCGGTGGCCGAGTGGCTGACCGACGATGGTTGCCACACCGGGAACGTTGGACAGATGACTGCGTACATCGTTCATGATTTCTTCCTTACTTCGTTTAGAAGGCTTGAACGTCACGTCAATCTCGGCCGAATTGGTGGTTTGAGAGTGTTCGTCGAGTTCGCCACGACCTGTCCGTCGGGTTGTCACTTCAATCTCGGGCACTTTGAGTAATTCCGTTTCCAGACAATTACCTAAGTGGTCGCTTTCGTAGAGCGATACACCGGGTTTTGACACGGCCGAGATGGTCAGCGACCCTTCGTTAAAGTCCGGGAGGAAGCTGGAACCGAAGGTGAAGAACATCAGGAGGGCTGCGAGGAGTAGTCCGCCGGTAGCCATGACAACGCTTTTCTTGCGTGTAAGTACCCATTCCAATGCATGCCCATACCATTTTTGCAGGTATGCCGTAATGCGGTTCTCCTTCTCTTGTCGGGAGAGATATTTCTCGTTGGTGAGCAACTCCTTACAGAAGAGTGGTGTAATGGTCATGGCGACAATGAGCGACATGAAAAGCGAGATGATATAAGCAATTCCAAGCGGTTTCAGCATGCGGCCTTCCATACCGGTGAGGAAGAACATCGGGATAAAGGCCACAATCACGATGAAGGTGGCGTTGAGAATGGAGGAGCGAATCTCCTTCGATGCTTCGAAGACTATTTGAAAGGGGTTCTTGCGCTCCGATTGGGGCAGGAGGTAATTCTGCCTCAGCCGTTTGTATACATTCTCCACGTCGATAATCGCGTCGTCGACCAAGCTGCCGATGGCAATACACATACCGCCCAATGTCATGGTGTTGATGTCCATGCCGAAGGCCCAGAGAACGATGAGGGTACCCAATAGAGACAACGGACTGGCCACCACCGAGATGAGGGTAGTACGGAAAGAACCCAAGAAGAGAAAGAGGACGATGATGACGAAGATGGCTCCTTCAAGCAAGGCCCTGCCGACATTGGATACCGATGCCTGGATGAAGTCAGCCTGTCGGAATATTTTGGTGTTCAGCACCACGTCTTCGGGTAATGACTGACGGATACTCTCCAGGTTCTCTTCGATTTTTTCCGTCACCTCCAAGGTGTTGATGTTCGGTTGTTTGGTGATGGAGATGACAATGGCCGGTCGGGCATTCATGGAACCTGTACCCATCTTGGTCGCACTGCCTATGGTGACACGTGCAACGTCACCGACCGTAATAGGCAGTGACTGTCCGTTTTCGTTGATGCGCGACTTCACCAGTGTGCGACTCAACTCCTCGAGGTCGTTTGTGCGGCCTATTCCGCGCAAGGCATATTCGTTGCCGTTCTCGCGGATGACGCTTCCCTCGGTGTTCTGGCTCATGCTGCTGACAGCATTGCTCAACTCGTCCATTGTCACGTCATAGGCGTCCATCAGTAACGGGTCGGCCAGTACCTGATATTGCTTGTAGTCGCCACCGATGATGGTAACCTGTGAGACTCCGCCTGTAGCGAGAATGGCCGGCTTGATGACCCAGTCGGCCAGTGAGCGCAGTTCCATCATTGAGGTGGGACGACGGTCTGGCTTTACCCGGGTGCTGTCTGTCTGTAATCCGATGAAGAGAATTTCACCCATGACACTGGATTGCGGGGCCATTTGGGGAGTGATTCCGTCGGGTAATTCTTCGGTAAGTGCAACCATTTTCTCACTGATAATCTGTCGGGCGCGGAATACATCCATGCCCCAGTCAAATTCCACCCATACGAATGAAGTGCCGTAACCAGATGTAGAACGGACGCGACGCACGTTGGTGGCACCGTTTACGGCTGTTTCGATGGGGAAGGTAACCAGACGTTCCACTTCCTCGGATGCCATGCCTTGGCAGTCGGTCATGATGACAACCGTGGGGGCGGTAAGGTCGGGGAATACGTCGATGTCCATGTTTTCAGCGGAATAGAAGCCGCCGAAAATCAAGCATATCACACCGGCAATGATAAACAGCCGGTTGTTAATCGAAAAGCGAATGATATTGTCTATCATAATGCACCCTCATCGTTAATGGTTATGTCCGGAATGTGGGTCAACACTGCCCGAAGCCATCTGTAGTTTTACGATGACGGAGCCTTTGGCCACCACTCTCTCTCCTTCGCGAAGACCGTTCTTGATGACGGTTTTCAGCCCGTCTGTTTCGCCGATGATGACTTCTCGCTTTTCAAAAATCTCAGGTGTGAGTTGTACAAAGACGAAATAATTGCCCATTTCTTCGACGAGGGAGTTGTTGGGAACGGTGAGGGCTTGCTCGGACGAAACGGTCTTCAGATACATTTCAACGAATGTCCCAGGCAGAAAATCACTGAGATTATTGATTTCAAAGGTCACCGGAATAAGGGGAGCGACGCTCTCGGTCTGCCGGCCGTAACTCTTTATTCGTCCGCCTACTTCTTCCAGTGTGTAGACACTTTTGTCGTTGGGCTTCCTGATTGTAGCAGACTTTACGTTAGCCAGATAGTCGAACTGGCTGGCAGGCACTTCGGCCTTAAGTTGAAGCGTCCGGTTCTGGGTAATGACGGCAATGGCTTGTCCGGCCTCGACGTATTGCCCGTTGGTGACATATAGTTGCTTGATGAATCCCGTTCGGGGAGCTTTTACTTGCTGGCTTCCTTTGCTGAAGTTCTGCTGCATGTTCCGGTAAGCTGCTTCGGCTCCTTCGTAGACTGCCTTGGAGCTGTTCAACTGTGAGACGGTGACTAACTTCTCGCTGAAGAGCTTCCGGTTCAGTTCGTAATCACTCTTGGCGCGTTCGTATTCGGCCACCACATTTGCGTACTGTACGGCGATATTGTCGTCAGACATTCCGGCACCTTCAATGCGGCAGATGGTCTGTCCGTTGCCGATGCTGCTTCCTTCGGTAAGGCGGTTCCCGGTCAGGGTTACGATGCCGGATGTTTGGGCACTTACCGTTACTTCGTCTCCGACGGATGGGAGAATCTGTGCCATCGTGCGGATGGATTGTCCGAATGCCTCTTGACCGACGGCTATGGTCGAGAAGTCGATGACCCAACTCTGGTTCTTGGAGAAGTGGGCAGCGTTGCTGTTGTTGATGGCGTGTGCATCGAGATAGGCATGTGCCTCGTGTTCGTCGTCAAAGATTGTCAGGTCATCTACCTGCAGGAAACTGTTGCCTTGCTTCGTCTTTACAGTGACTTGCAGGACCGCTTTTCCTGCCGCGGTCGGAGTTCCTGAGAGGTGATAGACGCCTGTTGTCGGAGTCGCCTCTGCATGCAAGGCGAATGTCTTGCCTCCAATGGTCAGTGATGCTTCTACCGTTGCCTGCTGTATGGGTTTGAAATTGTCGAGAGCCGTGAGGAATGTCTCGAACAGACACTTCTCGCCCACCTCGAGTGGGTGATAGAGCGCGTATAGTTCGATGGATTCATTGTATGCACAGAGCGCGAGCTCTCCTTCGCTTTCGTGATTGTGCCCTTCGTGGCTTTCCTGCTCATGGCTGTGTCCCTCGTGATTGTGTCCTTCGTGATGAGAGCCACATCCACAGATGAGTGCTGCTGCAAGGATGCATACAGCATGAATGATGTATGATTTTTTCATTGCTTGCTTGTTTCCTTTTATCGTTGGTATATAGTTGTGGATTGAAACGGAGTCGTAACTCCATCTAACCCAAATCTAAGGCGGACTGATTTGGGCTTATGCTATATGCCGGCCGAAAGGAGGCGCTCGCAACGAGAGGTCGGAAAGATAGGGAGTAAGGTCTCGGAATGTGTTCCGGGGAATAAAGTCGTGCTCTGTGACGTTATGCTTCAGGATATGGCGAGTGGCAGTGTAAAGAAATTCTATCTCCGGAGTGAATAGCGGAGCCGGTGTCTCAATATGTTCTTTGACGTTGGCCTTCGCCGCCACGACTGTCAGTATCTCCTTAAAGAAACACAGTTCGTTGTCGCAACCTTGGTGGCTGGAGATGGGACATTCGTCGCTGTCGTGTTCGCATTTTTCAAAAGGATTCGTAAAAATGACCCTATCCCCATGGTGATGGTGTGGCACCGTGGCGTCACCCAAAACAATCAGGCAGATAAGTCCTAAGCAGCATTTTATGACGAATCTTCTCATGCCACAAAGGTAGAAAAAAGCGAATAATATACCAAATCAATGTTTTATTTTTCTTGTGCGATGTGGCTATTGCCGTTCCTCTTGTGGCGAACGATTTTATGCCGTAACATGTGTGAGTGTGCAGTGAAAGCTGAAACTGGGGAAATGGGTGCAAGGCGCATTTCCATCTCAGTGAAAAGGCCGTTTTTCATGGTGACGGACTTTGTCAAGGTGGCAAAGTCTCTTAGCGAGTGTCCCGGCCACTTTGTCAACCCGGCAAAGCCTCCGAAAAGCCTCACCCCTCACTTTGTCAACCCGGCAAACCCCGCGAAAAACCTACACCCCCCACTTTGTCAACCCGCCAAAGCCTCCGAAAAGCCTCACCCCCCACTTTGTCAACCTGACAAACCCCGCGAAAACCCTGCACCCCCCACTTTGTCAAGTCGGCAAACCCCAAAATACCGTATTTTACACACTTTGTCACGCTGACAAAGCCTCCGAGA
>JAQXZK010000015.1 GCA_029227175.1 Bacteroidales bacterium
ATATAACTCTTCCTAAGGTGGGAATATTCAGAAATTTGGAATCGGGAAAATGTGTGATTGTGGGCTACTGCCATAATTCGATAGCTTATAAAAAAAAATAACGCCCATGCCCTCAAAGGACATGAACGTTATTGATAAGAAGAAGCATTTTTGTTGTTTACAAACAGGTGGTGTCGTATCAGAAAAATTCAGCTATATATGCCCACGTCCGAAAAATCCACCTACTAAAACTTAAAGCGAATAAGTTTAAACGATGGCTTTTCCTTTGAGTTGGAGACATCGCAATCATAATAATCTCTTATTGTATCTTGTGTCGCTTTAAAATTCACACCATTTTCGTGGTATATCTGTTGTAATCTTTGCTTAATCTCTTCTTTGGGCAGGTATATCCCTAATGAGAACTCCGCCTTTATCTCGTTAAGGACTTTAGGAGAAAATCTTAGTCTTTGAGCTTGTGCATTGTCGTACTCCTTGACTTTTTTATCAATGAGCGACTTCTTATAGTTGGCACTAACTATTGCATCCTTGCCTATTTTGTTGTAGGCAGTCAGAATATAATCGCATTCCAACTGTAACCTCAGTTGGTTCAAAATCATATTTTTCTCCTCAAAAGTTATATTACCGCTTTTAAACCATTCCTCCAACCGGACAATCAAACATAGTAACTGCTTTCTTTGTTCGGTTGCGATTTTGGTGTTGTTGAGTTTCTCTATATCATCGTCTCCCACGCACTCAGTTACGTTGTTGTAGGTGACATTGAAGAAACCCGTATCAAGGTATGCTTGGTACAATTTATCTGCGGATTGGTAGTAAGTCTTTACCCGTTCCTCATTACAGAGGTTATCTATGGAGAATGGATTTATCTCGCCTCTTTCATCTATCAAATCTTGATATTTCAAGTTCTCTATATCTTCAAGGATGGCTTCTTTTTTACAATCATCCGCAGTTTTGTCGTGATGTTCTTTAAGCAGGTTGTAATTGCTAATGAATTGTTCTACCCTCTCCTTTATCTCTTTCTTACTACGGACACGAATATCCGGGTTGATGGTCGTAATGTGGGTCAGTGAATTGTATGTAATATCATCTTTTCCTTTCTTGCGGAATCTGCCTTGTATCTGAATGGCTTCCGTGAACGGGTCTATCATCGTCCATTGCGCTGTTCGTAAGTCAGTAAGCATAAGTATGTCCGGCTTGTATTTGCCTATGCGAATATCCAAAGCGGAGTAGAAGCGGCAAGTAAAGAAATTGTACTTAGCTAAAGGATAGTCAATTTGTGAATATGTGTTCACTATTCCTCTATTTTTTAGTTTCTTTACGCTTTTATCGGAACAGAACACCTTATAATCGGTGACACCCAAATTGCTTATCAAATCACCGATGCCATCTGTTACATTAAAGAATATGCAGATGTGCTTACTGTCCCTCAGGTTATCTAAAACAATTCGCAGTCGCTTATAATAGCTGTTGGTTACTATCAACTCCAAATCTTTCTTGTAGTCGTAATCCGGTACAATCAGTATCTGCAGGAAATCTTGTCTTTCAAATTCCGGGTGCGACATTTCCAAAGGAGTTGCGGAAACAAATGCTTTCTGCTCAAACTGGAAGAAATCATATATCGGCTGTGAGATTTTTCTCCGGTAATCCACATCCTGTGTCAGTTTCTCGCATTCGTCAAACAAACAGAAGTAATCTTTATAGATGTTGATATTCAACTTCTGCGCGGCCTTTCTTATCTTCAGGAAACTTTCGGGAGTGGTCATTATCTTCTTGTATGGAATATCCATTTTGAGATACTTCTCAATGCTATAAGGAGTACACTTCTCATAGACTGCTTCCAAGTAGTCGTTGTCATTCAACTTGCCAAGTATCACGGGAACATTCGGCTCTATGATTATAGAGTTACGTTTTGAATATATCTCGCTGTGGGTAGCTCCAAGTCCCGTTAAGGTCTTGTTCAGAATGGTATTGGTGGGTATCATTGTGTAGCCCACACGTTTTAATGCGTCAAGCAACCATTCTCCTTTATGTAATATAGCTTTTACTATTTCCATAACATTCTTATTTATCATATCATAACTTATTGTCGATTTATTCAAGGCGGTAGCCTTTCAGAAAAATTTCACTTTATATGCCCGGGCTTGAAAAATCTACCGCCATTGAATTAAGTTCAACAGAAGCCCACCTCTCACGTAGGCTTCTATTGTAGCTTGCTATGCAGCAGCTTTACTCTCTTTTTGACGGCTGTTCTCCAAAATCCACATGAGCATCTTTCCAACGATGCAGCTCTCCTTTTCTCCACACTCAGCAAGTTTCGCCATCGTCACCTCACTCGCAGGTATGGTATTCAAGGCTTCAATCACTACTTCTAAAGTCTGGTTGTGTTTTTTAAGCAGGCTGTTCAATGCACGCGGAACATAACGCTTCTTGTAGTCCGTATCAAAGGTGGCACTTGCAGCTTCAAATAGCTGTTGTGCTTCATCTTGGGAACGTCCCAGTGCGAAAACATTTTTAGGCGTAACTCCTCGCATCATGGTTTTAAGTACTATCGGCTTCATTTCAGCGTCTAGGAAACCAAGTGCGGTTGTATAGGGGATATTGTTGTCAATGGCAAACTCATAGGCAGTCTTCATGGCTTCATCTCCTGTTGCCAAAGCTGCGATTCCCATTTCCTCTACCTTGGATGGCATACGGCTGATTAAGACCGTCTCACCTATATGCAGCGCATAGTCGGCAACGGATTCAAAATCGTGTATCTTCACATCCTCCAAGAAATCTTCAATATAGATTCTTTCCGAAGTTTCGGGGGTATCACAGATGACAAGAACATCTTTCGTACCTTGTTTTATCAGTTCTCCGTTATTGTCAAAAAGGTTGTAACCCTC
>JAQXZK010000016.1 GCA_029227175.1 Bacteroidales bacterium
CATGAGGGGGTTGTCAATGGGGCCATGCTCTACGACCGCCACCAGATGAGGGCTTTGTTCCAGTTACAGATTGGAAATCCGGGCTCTTCCTTTGCTGTAGAGATAGCACGCAAGATAGGATTACCCGAGGAGGTTATCTCAGACGCCTCTGAACTCGTTGGCAGTGAGTATATCAATGCCGACAAATACCTGCAGGACATTGTACGTGACAAGCGGTATTGGGAAACAAAACGCCAGCAGGTACGCCAAAAGGAGAAGCAACTGGAAGAGATTATCACGCGCTACCAGCATGAGATGGAGGAGATTAGTCACCAGCGTAAGGATATTCTCGTGCAGGCCAAAGAACAAGCCCAACAACTGATGAGCGAGGTGAATGCACGCATAGAGAATACGATCCGATCCATCAAAGAAGCCCAGGCAGAGAAAGAACGAACCCGTCAGATCAGGCAGGAACTTGCCAGCTTTCAGGACAAAGTACAGGAAATCGAGGAGTCGCAGACCAATGAAGCCATTGAACGCAAAATGAGGCAACTCATCGAGCGCAAGAAACGAAAAGAAAACCGCCAGAAAAACAATGCGCACACCCATGAGTCTAAACCACGGTCTGACCAGCAGAATCCTGCGGGCACTGAACTGAAACCGACTTTCAAGGTCAACGATACCGTCAAACTAAAAGGCCAGACATCGGTGGGAACCATTCTCGAAATCAACAACAAGCAGGCATTGGTTGCCTTCGGTATGCTTAAAACACAAGTTGCACTTGACCGGCTTACGCATACAACAGCCAAGGCAAAGGATGAAGGCATTGCCACACGTAGCACCTTTGTAAGCACACAGACACAGGACAGCATCCACGAGAAGAGACTGAACTTCAAACAAGATATTGACGTGCGAGGTATGCGCGGAGACGAGGCCATTCAAGCCGTCACTTACTTCATTGATGACGCCATCCTTGTGGGTATGCCCAGGGTCCGCATCCTGCACGGTACTGGTAGTGGCATCCTCCGCACTCTTATCCGGCAATATCTCAAGACGGTTCCCGGAGTCAGCCATTTTGCTGACGAACACGTCCAACTCGGTGGCGCAGGTATTACGGTAGTCGATCTCAACGGTTAAATCCTGGCCGGTTATAAAGATTTGGGTTTAAGGAATAAGAGAGAAAATAATAAGCAATGGGTGAGGCCGTTGGCAAGGACCGTGAAAAACGCATGGAGAGGAGATAAACTTGTTGTCGCAAGATTATGCATGATTATCCATGTTTTTCCTTGATTCTATTATACTTTATACCCGATTTCCTGCTGATTTTCACAAGGCGTGATACATTGAGTGTCTTGAAGAACGTTACCATTGGCATCGGTGCGTTCATCCACATTTCAAAGGCGTATGCTCGGCTTGTTTCTTGAGGATTTATTTCTTTCATATTTAATGCTATTATCATTTAGCCCAAATCGGTCAACGGAATGCTGATAGTTCTTGGACCGTATGAGGTAACACCAAAACGGTAAAGATCGCACAGATAGGAACAAAAAAAAGAGGGGTGCTCCGGACGCTTCCGGGCCCCTCTAATCGGAGATAAAACTGTTTTAGTATGTCCAAATTTTCAATTGTTACTTCTTCGCAGGTGAAGCGTAACGTGCATTCAAGCCATCCAGGATTTCCTGAGTGATGTTGAGTGCTGGGTCAGCATACAAGAGGTTGTCAAGACCAGAGTTGCTGATAATCAAACTATAACCATGAGTCTTGTTATACTCTTTCAAGAAAGAGTTTACTGAATCACGGAGTTGGAGGCTGTTTCTTTCGTTCTCGCTTACGAGCTCGTTCTGCAACTTGGTGCTAAGTTCCTGAAGATTCTGTTCAAGCTTAGCAATGCGGTTGTATTCCTGCTGAGCACGTTCTTGAGAAAGGAAAGCATTATTCTGATACTTGGTTTGGAATTCCTGCTTCTGTTTTTCCAAATCAGCGGCCTTCTGGTTAATAGTCAGTCGAACATTTTCGCTCTTCTTCACCATTGCTTCGTTCAGGTCAATACAGAAATTATACTTTGCTAATAAAGTGTCAATTTCAACATAAGCAACCTTCAGGTTAGCTACACCATTCTGAGCGCCTGCACCTGTTGTTTCGACTGCCGACTTGTTAGCGCACTGAGAGAACAAAATGATGATAGAGAGAGCAACAAAACCTTTTACGAGGTTCTTCAAATTCTTCATAAATGTGAGATGTTGTATTATTTTTTGAATTATGATTACTATATTCAATCTCATAAAGACTTTTCCAACGCATCAATGGAAAATTTCGGCTTCCTGCGTGCTTCCCTGTCTTGAGACTGCACACACCCGATTCCTTTCTTTCTCATGGCCGGACTCGAACTGACGTGTGTGGCTGGGAACCTTCCGTTTTTTTGGAATATAACCTTCACCCCTAACAATAGCATGCTAATAGCAACAATTAACAATGTTATGAGCAAAGTTTTGAGCATTTCCATTAAATTTGTCGCTGCAAAGATAGGCGTTTGCCTTGATTTGATTCTACTTTTAGTCTAAAATTTCAATTTTCATACCGCATTAGGGCTCCTTTTTAAACTAATTTAAGAGTATCATACACCTCAAAGAAAGTTTGAGTAAAGAATAATAACGAATATACCAGCATTTATGGAAACACAAACACTGAAGCCGGAAGGCATTTTCAAACAATTTGCAGAGATATGCAAAATTCCACGTCCATCCAAGCACGAAGAGAAAATCCGAGAATTTTTAATAACATTCGGCCAGAAACACAATCTGGAAACCCGCGTTGACGCGACAGGCAATATCTTGATTCGTAAACCGGCTACTCCCGGTATGGAAGACAGAAAGACGGTGGTGCTCCAAAGTCACATCGACATGGTTTGCGAGAAGAACAATGACGTACAGCATGACTTCCTGAACGACCCTATAGAAACGATCGTTGAGGGAGAATGGATGCACGCCAAAGGGACCACTCTGGGAGCTGACAACGGCATCGGTGTAGCAACGGAACTGGCATTACTCATTGACGACACGGTAGAACACGGACCTATAGAATGTCTCTTTACCTATGATGAAGAAACCGGGCTGACAGGAGCGTCATCTTTGGAAAAAGGCTTCTTTACAGGTAGTATCCTATTGAATCTGGATTCAGAGGACGAAGGCCAGATTTTCATCGGTTGTGCCGGAGGACAAGACTCGGTCGGAACCTGGAAGTACAGCGAGATTGAGGTCCCCACACAAGGCTTCACCGCATCCAAGATTACTGTGAAGGGCCTGCAAGGAGGCCACTCGGGTGGTGACATCCATCTTGGCAGAGCCAATGCCAATAAAGTATTGAACAGGTTGATTAGCGCTATGCAGGACAAGTTGGACAAGAATCTATACCTTTCTTATATAAATGGCGGAAACCTGAGCAATGCCATTCCACGTGAAGCACAGGCTATCATTGCATACCCGGAAAACATGAAGCACGAGTTGCGTATCCTGGTCAATACTTTGGCTGCCGATATTCAAGCTGAGTTTAATGTCTCAGACCCGAACATGGAAGTGCTGATGGAGAGTGAAGAACTGCCATCAAAAGCCATAGACCACGAAACGAAGAGCCGGCTTATCCTTGCTATGCATGCCATCCATCACGGTGTTTATGCCATGAGTCAGGATATGGAGAACCTGGTTGGTACGTCCAACAATATGGCCTCTATCAAAATGACTGACGAGCAGACGATCCGCATCACAAACAGTTCACGAAGTGCCATTATGTCACAGAAAGTGGACATGACCAACACTGTTCGTGCCGCCATGATGCTTGCGGGAGCTACCATCTCGCACGGAGACGGTTATCCCGGATGGAAGCCAAATCCAAAGTCAGAAATTCTGGATATCGCCCGCGAGTCCTACTTGCGCCTATACGGCACAGAGCCTGAGGTTCTTGCCATCCATGCAGGACTGGAATGTGGCCTTTTCTTGGAGAACTATCCACAACTCGACATGATTTCATTCGGTCCCACCCTTCGCGAGGTACATTCTCCTGACGAGAAAATGCACATCCCATCAGTATTGCGTTTTTGGGATCACCTGAAGGACATACTGAAGCATATTCCAGCAAAATAACGCGAGTAACGACAGATGGGGAAATACAAGTTCTTCATAATTGGAGCGCTTTGCTTTTTCCTCTACTTTTTGCCGAGGACAAATGCCGCAGCAGAGAGAGGAACGCAAAACATGCGCGTGATGTGCTATAACATGGAAAACCTGTTTGACTGTATAGATGACCCGGAAAAGGATGATGACGAATTCCTGCCGGAGTCATCGACACGTCACTGGACCTATAAACGCTATCATGAGAAACTGGACCACATAGCAAGAACCATTGCCGGTGTGGGCGATGGGCAATTTCCCGCTATAGTTGCCTGCTGTGAGATAGAGAGTGACACGTGTATGTATGACCTCACGAGACGTTCCCTGCTCCGCACAGCTGACTACAGGTATATCAAGACTTCCTCTCCCGACAAGCGAGGCATCAATGTCGCGATTCTATACCAGCGAAGACTCTTCAAGCCTGTCAAGCAAGAAAGTATACGGATAGCTTCCTCAAAAAACTTCAAACCAACACGTGACATCCTGCATGTAGCTGGGGAACTGATAAACGGAGACACACTCGATGTCTTCGTCTGTCATGCTCCGTCCAGAAATGGAGGTGAGAAAGAGACTGAGCCCAACCGGCTGGCTGTTGCCCGAAAGCTGAAACAATCTGTTGATGAAGTCATGAAAACTAGAGAAACCCCTCAGGTCATCATTATGGGCGACTTCAACGATTATCCGGACAACCGATCCATCCGTGAGGTCCTGAGTGCCGTTTCACCACCCTCGACAAACAAAGTAAAGCCGAATAGGCTCTACCACCTATTGGCAGCACACGCCAAAGAAGACCGAACATTCGGAAGTTATAAATACAAAGGAACGTGGGGCTTGTTGGACCATCTGATTGTATCAGGAACACTGCTGAACGAGAAAGGACGCCTGAGAACATCGGAAGAGCAGGCAACAGTATACAAAGGGAAATTCCTGTTGACAGAGGACAAGAAATATGGGGGAGAGCAACCGTTCCGAACCTTTATCGGTACAAAATATCAGAACGGATATAGTGACCACCTACCCATTTACGCAGATTTTACCCTACTGTACTGATGCTAAAGAGATTCATGCATAACATAATGAAATGGACAACCTTCATTGCGACATTCTTTTTCGTCTCCACCCTGTTGGCTGTCTGTATATATAAGTATGTACCGGTATATGTGACCCCACTCATGATTATCCGTTCTGTGCAGCACATCACCAAAGCAGAAAGTCCACAATGGCAACACAAATGGGTCCCGAAAGAACACATTTCCAAGCATATGGCCATGGCCGTTATTGCCAGTGAGGACAACCGCTTTGCGACACATAATGGGTTTGATCTGAAGGAAATCAAGAAAGCCATCGAAGAAAGAAAGACAAGGAACCGACACAGGGGGGCAAGCACGATCAGCCAGCAGACAGCCAAAAATGTATTCCTGTGGCCCAAATCCTCATGGGTAAGAAAAGGCTTTGAAGTATACTTTACCTTCCTGATAGAAAAGATATGGGGAAAGGAACGCATCATGGAGGTCTATCTCAACTCCATTGAAATGGGTGCTTCGATATACGGTGTGGAGGCGTGCGCAAGAGCACACTTCCAAACAACAGCAAGCAGGTTAAACGAGGAACAATGTGCACTGATTGCCGCCTCACTGCCTAATCCTATACGCTTCAACTCTGCCAAGCCATCGCCCTATATGATTAAACGCAAGGGGCAGATTATCAGACTAATGCACCTGGTTCCTCCGTTTCCTGTGGTACAGAAAAGCGAACAAACAAAGTAAATTTGAGACAATACATGAGAATAGCCTGCCTCCTATTGTTTGCTCTGACAACTTTTTCCCTCGGTCGAGGGCAGAATATCTACATTCCCGAAAACGGAATTGTAACCCTTCGCTCTATGGTGAACGGAGATTACAGCCAGCCGAATGTTATCCGTTTGAACAGTAACGACCAAATAGAGTTTAGTTTTGACGAACTCTCTCATGAGTATCACCGATACACATACAGGATTGAGCACCATAATGCAGACGGAAGTTTGTCAAAAATCAGTGAACGCGAATATCTCAAGGGGTTCAACAACCTGACCATCGAAAATGTCAGGCCCTCGGTTAACACTACTGTACCCTATACACATTACAGCCTGACTATTCCGAACGAGCACCAGCAACTGCTGTGCTCAGGCAACTATTCTGTCTGCATATTTGACGAGCAGAATAGCCGGAATCCGGTAGCGGAAGTATACTTCTATGTTGTAGACCCACTCGTCAGCATTGAGGGTTCAGTCAGTCCGGACACCGACATTGACCACAATCAAGGACACCAGCAACTATCACTGGAGATCAAGCACAAAGGTTATGAGATAAAAGATGTACACCGTGATTTGAAAGTACTCATCCGACAAAATAATACATGTTACAATCAAGTCTCCTCATGGAACGATGCAAGATTTATCCCGAGCAGTATAGATAATGATATCATCAAGTATGCACACTGTCGAGCACTTATCTTCGAGGCTGGTAACGAATATCGACACTTCGAAACAGTCAGCCAGAAACGCCCCGGAATCAATGTCCAAAATCTGGAATTCATCGCCCCATTTCGGCATGCAACCATACATCCGGACCGACTCCGAATGCAGAACTACCTGTATGCACAAGATATCAATGGCAGGTATCTCGTGCGCGATGAACGGGTAGGCGATGCAGACACCGAAGCCGATTACTTCATCGTTCACTTCAGCCTCGAGGCCGAGGAGACTGCCTCTGCAACCTATTATTTAGAAGGAGAACTGACCAACAGGGAATTACTCCCCTTGCAGTATGACAAGGAGAGTAGGTCTTACGTCATTTCCATGCTCCTCAAACAAGGTCACTACAACTACCACTACCTTACAAAAGACGAGAATGGTAACTCATCGACCAATCGGACAGAAGGGAACTTCTTCCAGACCGAAAACGAATACACGATCTATGTCTTCCACAGAGCCTTTGGAGAGAGGTATGACAGGCTCGTTGGTGTAAAGAAAATCCAATGCGGGCAGTGAATTGTCATTTTGGCAGTACACTGGCAGGAAGAGAGTGGAAAAAATGGCAGAAAAGAAACGGGAGAACGTTTTGGCACAGAATTCGCTCATAAGTTTGTGTCTTTCGACAGAATAATATGAAGTATAACATACAAAACAAAAAAACTATGAACATTAAACCATTAGCAGACAGAGTGCTGATTCTCCCTGCTCCTGCAGAAGAAAAAACTATTGGTGGAATTATTATCCCAGACACAGCTAAGGAAAAGCCCTTGAAGGGCGAAGTCATCGCAACCGGTAACGGAACCAAAGATGAAGAGATGATTCTCAAGAATGGTGACACCGTGCTCTATGGAAAATATAGCGGCACAGAAGTGGAACTCGAAGGAAAGAAATATCTCATCATGCGTCAAAGTGACGTCCTCGCAGTTCTTGGATAATCAGTAAAAACGAACTTTTTAAAATGTAAAAAGATTATGGCAAAAGACATTTTATTCGATATCGAAGCCCGTGATAGTTTGAAGAAGGGCATTGACGTATTGGCTAACGCAGTAAAGGTAACACTAGGTCCTAAGGGTCGTAATGTCATCATCGAAAAGAAATTCGGTGCTCCACATATCACCAAAGATGGTGTGACAGTAGCCAAGGAAATCGAGTTGGAAGATGCATACGCAAATACCGGTGCACAATTGGTTAAGCAAGTTGCCAGCAAAACAGGTGACGATGCAGGTGACGGTACAACAACAGCAACCGTACTGGCACAGGCTATTGTAGCTGAAGGCCTGAAAAATGTTACTGCTGGTGCAAGCCCTATGGACATCAAACGTGGTATTGACAAGGCTGTTGCCAAGGTCGTTGAATCAATCAAGGAACAGCACGAGTCTATCGGAGACGACTATAACAAAATCGAACAGGTAGCAACAGTCAGTGCCAACAACGATCCGGTTATCGGTAAACTCATCGCAGACGCAATGCGTCAGGTTTCTAAGGACGGTGTAATCACTATCGAGGAAGCGAAGGGTACAGACACAACAATCGGTGTTGTGGAAGGTATGCAGTTTGACAGAGGTTATCTTTCTCCATACTTTGTGACCAATACAGAGAAGATGGAATGTGAAATGGAAAAACCGCTGATTCTCATTTACGAAAAGAAAATCTCTAACCTGAAAGAGTTCTTACCTATCCTTGAACCTGCGGTACAGACCGGAAGACCACTTCTTGTTATTGCAGAAGATGTAGATAGCGAAGCACTTACCACACTGGTTGTGAACCGTCTCCGCTCACAATTAAAGATTTGTGCCGTAAAGGCTCCAGGCTTCGGCGACCGTCGCAAAGCAATGCTTGAAGATATCGCTATCCTGACAGGCGGTGTTGTCATCAGCGAAGAAAAGGGTCTGACTCTTGAACAGGCTACCGTTGAAATGCTTGGTACAGCAGAGAAAGTTACTATCTCCAAGGATAACACAACTATCGTGAACGGTGCAGGTGACAAGGAAAACATCAAAGCACGTTGCGAACAACTCAAGACACAGATTGCAGCAACAACAAGCGACTACGATAGAGAAAAACTTCAGGAACGTCTGGCCAAACTCTCTGGCGGTGTTGCAGTGCTGTATGTAGGTGCTGCCAGCGAGGTGGAAATGAAAGAAAAGAAAGACCGAGTAGACGATGCACTCCGTGCAACCCGTGCTGCCATCGAAGAAGGTATCATCCCTGGTGGTGGTGTTGCTTACATCCGTGCCATTGACGCATTGGAAGGCCTTCAGGGTGAAAATGCAGACGAGACAACCGGTATTTCCATCATCCGTCGTGCCATCGAAGAACCACTTCGCCAGATTTGCGCTAACGCAGGTGTAGAAGGTGCAGTCGTTGTTCAGAAGGTACGTGAAGGCAAAGGCGATTTCGGCTACAATGCCCGTACCAACGAATACGAGCAACTCCATGCTGCAGGCGTTGTTGATCCAGCCAAGGTAGCACGTGTAGCCTTAGAAAATGCTGCTTCAATAGCTGGCATGTTCCTCACAACAGAATGTATCATTGTTGAGAAGAAAGAGGCCAAGGCTGAAATGCCAATGGGCGCTCCAGGTATGGGCGGCATGGGCGGTATGATGTAATAAGTACATTCAACATATTACATTAAAAGAAAAGAGAGGTTGCCTCATGGCTTCCTCTCTTTTTTTTCAAATCGGTCATCGGAAGATTTTACCCAAACCTCGGTTATTCGGGTTGTCCATGGTGTCAGAAAATAACGTGAATTCGACGAATTCAGAATGATTGCTGTCGCGAAATTTTTAGCGGACAGCAAGATAAAAATATGCGAGCTTGTGTTATTCTACTTTCGATTTTGCACTATCTTTGCATCAAGTAGAAGACAAACGATTTTGCTCCCCAAAACGATTTGCCCACATGAATGTCAAATGTAAGATTAATACCAAAGAAAATAAGATGAAAAGGTTTTTATCGCTGTTTGTTGCGTTGATATCAGTTGCTTGTTTTAACATGTCGTATGCAGGTGTGGGAGAAGGATATGGTATCATTACGATATCGGTGGCCCAGATGCATACAAAACCGGACTTCTCGTCCGAACTTGATACGCAGGCATTGCTTGGTACGCCAATTCGTGTCTTGGCGGATGAGGGATGGTATAAGGTTCAGACTCCCGATAACTATCAGGCTTGGACACATCATAAGTCTGTATATTTGGCTACACGCGCAGAAGTGATCGCATGGAATGAGGCCGAGAAGGTCGTCGTAACGTCTCATTATGCGTTCTGCTATTCGGCCCCTGTGATTGGTGCGATTCCAGTCAGTGATGTAGTGGCAGGATGCCGTCTGAAGCTGATAGGAACGAAGGGGAAGTTCTATGTGGTAGAGTATCCGGATGGCCGTAGGGGTTACCTGGAGAAGAAGGTTGCTATGCCTTTGGAGAAATGGAGAAAAAGGCTGAAACAGGATGCCGAAAGCATCCTTGCTACGGCAAAAACTCTAATGGGGGTTCCCTATCTGTGGTCGGGCATGTCGTCTAAGGCTGTTGATTGCAGCGGTTTTGTGCGAACGGTGCTTTTCTTGCACGATATTATCATACCTCGTAACGCTTCTCAACAGGCCAAGACCGGTGACCTTATCGAGATTGCACAGAATTTCTCCAATCTGCAGCCGGGTGATTTGATTTTCTTTGGTCGCAAGGCAAGCGAGACACAAAAGGAACGTGTCTCTCATGTGGGTATTTCACTTGGAGGTGCACGTTTCATCCATTCGCAGGGTGATGTCCACATAAGCAGTTTTGATGAGGTAGACCCTTTGTTCGATGCCTATAACCTTGGTCGCCTCATGTATGCCCGTCGCGTGCTTCCTTATATAAATAAGGTACCCGAGTTGAATACGACGGACGTGAATCCTTATTATGCAAGTAACTTCTAAAACAAGGTTGTCTTTCTTTAAATCATCCAATATATGCAAAACCGAAGAGAATTCCTTAAAACTGCCGCTCTTGTCGCTTGTGGGGCAGGCTTGATAGGATGTGCCGGTGAGAAGAAACCGGCATTGTATCACATCAATCGCAGTGGTGTAAAACCCAAGATGAAACTGACATTCTTCCCTTATGAACTTCAGCTTCGACATGTGTTTACTGTGGCCACCAGTACTCGCACGTCTACACCGGATGTCCAGGTTGAGATAGAATACGATGGCATCGTTGGGTATGGCGAGGCCTCTATGCCGCCATATCTGGCAGCAGAGTTGGGAACCGTTGAATCGGTTATGGCTTTCCTGCAACAGGTATCAGAGAAGATAGGCGATTTTGAGGATCCCTTCCAGTTAGAAGATATTCTTGCATGGGTGGACAACTTGTCCGAAACAAATGCGGCCGGTAAGACGGCTGTCGATATTGCTTTGCACGATCTTGTCGGTAAATTGCTGGGTGCGCCCTGGTACAAAATTTGGGGCCTCGATAAATCCAAATGTCCGTCAACGACATTCACCATTGGTATTGACACTGCCGATGTCGTGCGTGAAAAGACACGCGAGTGTGCAGACAAGTTCAATATTCTGAAGGTGAAACTGGGGCGCGAGAATGACAAGGAAATGATTGAAACGATTCGTTCTGTTACCAGTCTCCCGATTGCGGTAGATGCTAATCAGGGTTGGACAGATAAGTATAAGGCATTGGACATGATAAACTGGTTGAAGGAGCAAGGTGTGGTAATGGTTGAACAGCCGATGCCGAAGACTCAGTTGGATGACATCGCCTGGGTCACCCAACAGAGTCCGCTTCCTATCTTTGCTGATGAGAGTATCCAACGTCTGAAGGATGTGGTAGGGCTGAAGGGAGCATTTACGGGTATCAATATCAAGCTGATGAAGTGTACTGGAATGCGCGAGGCGTGGAAAATGCAGAATCTGGCTCATTCTTTGGGCATGCGTGTGATGGTAGGCTGTATGACAGAAACCTCATGTGCTACTTCTGCTGCAGCCCAGTTCTCTCCGGTGGTTGATTTTGCCGATCTTGACGGTAATCTCCTGATAGCAAATGACCGCTTCAAAGGTATGGAGGTCGTAGAGGGAAAGATTACGTTGAACGACCTTCCCGGTATTGGCGTGGAAAAAATCGGCTGATTGCCTTCTCCTTAAGCTTAACTGTGAATGAGTTATGAAGAAAGTTATTTGTTTGTGGGCTGTTCTTGGCGTTCTTGGGTCATGCGCGACACAACCCAAGTTGCCAACATATAGTTGGGAAGAAGACCTTCAGGAACGTATCAAGGTTGACTTTAACCGAACAGAAGACTCTGTCCGCAATTACATTGCCAAGTATATTCCGGACGTGACAGATGAGCAGATGCGTGCCTGGGAAGAGAGTGGCGCTTTAGAGTGCATGCTGATAGATGGTGAGAAACGCTACTTCCGTAATGCTGGTCCCAATCTATTTCGTATCGACTCTGCCTGTCGCGCTGTGAAGGCGAGGATGGAAGGTGAGACCCAGAGTTCGAGCAATGATGCCAATATGATCAATCTGCCAGAGATTATTCGTTCGGTAAAGTCTACCAACCAATCTATAGTTGCTCCTAAACACATGCGTGTGACATATACGTTAACGGTCAATGCCAATGCGGTGCCTGCCGGAGAGATTATCCGTTGTTGGTTGCCTTACCCGCGCAAGGATGTAGCGCGTCAGCAGTCTGTTCGTTTTGTTGGGGCCAGTGAGCCGGTCTATGAGTTCTCGCCTGAGGAGTGCATGCACAGTACCTTATACATGGAGAAAAAGTCTGTGGCAGACGAGCCAACTGTTTTCTCTGAAACATTTGAGTATGTATCTTGTGGAGAATGGCATGCTATTAATCCGGAGGATGTCCAACCTTACGATACAATAAGTGTGCTATATAAACAATACACCTCGTCGCGCGAGAAACATATTGTCTTCACTCCGCGTCTGAGGCGTCTTGCTGCAGAACTTGCTGGTGATGAAACAAATCCCTACTTGAAGGCCAAGCGTTTCTTTACATGGATAAAGCAACATCATCCTTGGGCTTCTGCGCGTGAGTATTCAACATTGGAGAATATTCCCGAGTATGTACTGGCAAACCACCATGGAGACTGCGGACAAGTCAGTCTGCTATTTATCACCTTATGCCGCATTGCTGGCATTCCGGCTCATTTTCAAAGTGGATTCATGATGCACCCGGGAGAGTGGAATCTGCACGATTGGTCTGAAATATACTTGGAAGGAATAGGGTGGGTGCCTGTGGATCAGTCGTTTGGAATGCCAAGTTTTGCCCGAAACGAGGACGAAAAGTATTTCTTCTTGGGTGGCATTGACTCGTGGCGTTTGATTGTCAATCAGGATTATGGTATGCCTCTGGTTCCTGCCAAACAATATCCTCGTAGTGAGACAGTCGACTTCCAGCGTGGCGAAGTGGAATGGCGTGGAGGCAATCTTTATTTCCCAGCTTGGGACTACCATATGGACATTGAATATCTGGAGAAGTGACAGAAATGCCTGTTTTTTAACACTACTAAACTTTATAGAAATGTAAAAATGTCAGTCTTGCTCGTTAAGTGCCGTTAAGCACCAACCCCCTTTGTTAAAAGTGAAGAAAAAATACTGACATGCGAAACAAGTGCTTGATTTTTGTTTTTACTTTAACAACTGAAAAGTTAAATATACAACTGAAATTAACATTTAAAGTTTAGAATAAGATGAAACAGACTACTAAAATCGTTTTAGGTGTTGCGTCTATCGCACTCCTTAGTTCCGGTGTAGCAGGCATTACTACTTATAACTTGTTGAGTAAGGATAAAGAACAGCATGAGTCTTTCTATGAGATGTTCCAGCAGAATCCTTCCAATGTCCATCTGTCGGCGTTTAATGCGGCTGCTTCTCAGCCGGTTGACCTGACGAAGGCTGCCGAGAGCTCGGTGCATGCTGTCGTACATATCAAAGCAACTCAATTGAGCAAGACGCAAACCGTGCAGCAAATGCCGGACTTTTTCGACTTCTTTTTTGGGGACGGTCGCGGGCAGCAGCGGCAGATTCAGACACAGCCGAGAGTGGGATTTGGCTCTGGTGTCATCATCTCTAAAGACGGTTATATAGTAACAAACAACCATGTTGTGGAAGGTGCGGACGAATTGACCATCAAACTCAACGACAACCGTGAACTCTCTGGTCGGATTATTGGTACCGATCCGAGTACAGACTTGGCTTTAATCAAGGTAGAAGGAAATGACCTCCCGACGATGCCTATAGGAAACAGCGATGCTTTGAAGGTTGGCGAGTGGGTGCTCGCTGTGGGTAATCCGTTCAACCTTAATTCTACGGTTACTGCAGGTATTGTAAGTGCTAAGGCACGTTCTATCGGGACGGAAACTGCAAACGGTCAGGGGGCTAACATACAGTCGTTCATCCAGACCGATGCGGCCATCAATTCGGGAAATAGTGGTGGAGCCTTGGTGAATGTCGCAGGGGAACTGGTAGGCATCAACGCTATGCTTTATTCTCCCACGGGTGCTTACTCGGGTTATGGATTTGCAATCCCAACGAGTATCATGACCAAGGTTGTAGCTGACCTGAAGCAATATGGAACGGTGCAACGTGCGTTGTTAGGCATTCGCGGTGGCTCCTTGGGCACAGAACTTGAGATGGATGAGCGCACGATAGAAGCTCAGAAGAAGAAGGCCGAAGAACTTGGTGTCTCTGAGGGCGTACTCGTGGCCGAGGTTGTTGACGGAGGTTCGGCTACCGGTATTTTGAAGGAAAACGATGTCATTGTAGGTATTGACGGTACGAAAATACGCAAGTTTGAAGACTTGCAGGGGGCATTGGCCAAGCACCGTCCGGGTGACAAGATAAAAGTAACAGTGATTCGCAACAAGAAGAATCAAGACTTTACCATCACCCTGAAAAATTCACAGGGCAATACCAAGGTGATGAAGGAAAGTGGTATGGAAATTCTGGGTGCCGGTTTCAAACCTATCACTGACGAGCAGAAGAGACGACTCAACTTAGGTTATGGTTTGCAAGTCATCGGGGTACAGAAGGGCAAGATGGCTGAGGCTGGTATTGCCAAAGGATTCATCCTGCTCAAGGCCAATAATGTGCCGCTGAAGACGGTTGAAGATCTTGAAAAAGTACTCAAGGCTGCCACACAGAGCCCGGATCAAGTGCTTTATATCAAGGGCGTGACACCGGCTGGCAAGACCATCTTTACAGCTGTCGACTTATCGCAGGAGTAGGTCTTTCTGGTAGATATACCGTTGGACTATCCACGGCTATCGCTAAAAATAGTCATCTTCAAGAATTTCGCGTAGGCTTCTTGAGTATAATATATTAAAAAACTTGGGCTGTAAGGGTGCGTTATTGAAAATAAAATCGTACTTTTGCAGCCCAAATCGTGTATCAGAATGAGACAGCTTAAAATTACAAAGAGTATTACGAATCGTGAGAGTGCCTCTCTCGACAAGTATCTGCAGGAGATAGGACGTGAAGACTTGATTACGGTCGAAGAAGAAGTGGAACTCGCACAGCGCATCCGCAAGGGTGACCGTGTGGCATTGGAAAAGCTGACACGTGCCAATCTCCGTTTTGTTGTGTCTGTAGCAAAGCAATACCAGAATCAAGGTCTCAGTCTCCCGGACTTGATTAACGAAGGCAACCTCGGCTTGATTAAGGCTGCTGAGAAATTTGACGAGACTCGTGGTTTTAAGTTTATCAGTTATGCCGTGTGGTGGATTCGCCAGTCCATCCTTCAGGCATTGGCTGAACAGTCACGTATTGTCCGTCTTCCATTGAATCAGGTCGGTTCTCTGAACAAAATCAGCAAGGCTTTCTCCAAATTTGAACAGGAGAACGAGCGTCGCCCCTCACCGGAGGAGTTGGCTGAAGAATTGGATATTCCGGTAGATAAGATTTCCGACACCCTCAAGGTGAGTGGCCGTCACATCTCTGTGGATGCTCCGTTTGTCGAAGGCGAGGACAACAGTCTGCTCGATGTATTGGTGAACGATGACGCCCCGATGGCTGACCGTTCCTTGGTGAACGAATCTCTTTCGCGCGAAATAGACCGTGCCTTGTCTACATTGACCGATCGCGAAAAGGATATTATACAGATGTTCTTCGGTATCGGCACACAGGAAATGACCCTTGAGGAAATAGGTGACAAGTTCGGCCTCACCCGTGAGCGTGTGCGTCAGATAAAGGAAAAAGCCATCCGCCGTTTGCGTCAGAGCAACCGCAGCAAACTTCTCAAGACATATCTGGGATAATTTACTTAAAATATTATATGGGCGAAAGGAAAAGGGCATTCTTCGGAATGTCCTTTTCTTTTAATAGCGTTACTTGTTTGGATGTGACAGTTCGCGGTTGCCTCTCCATTCTGTTCCGTTTTTCTCAAATCCAGACAAGTCGTACGTATGTCTGTTGCTATCTGGAAATGTTTGACTGGATCGAACCGCCTTTCTGTCAGCAAGAAAGGTTTAGTGGCCAGTTATTTTTCTTTATTAGGACTCATTTCGGTTTTTTTTGACAGACGAAAACTCAAGTCTCGAATGAAAACTGTAAGAAAATGCAGGAAAAAAAATATTTTCGGGGGGGGTAATGTTGTCATGTAAAAAATAATGTTTATGTTTGTTGCGGAAAGACATGGGAAACACGCAATGTATTACCTTGTAAAACCTCGATTTTTTACCTAAATGTAAAAAATACAAAACCATAACTAATTATTTATTAACCTTTAACCATTAAACAACATTCTTATGCGTATGAAATGTTATTTAGAGAACTTACGAGTATTGGCACTCGTGATGTTTCTCGGTGTTGTGCAATTTGCTTTTGCACAAAACAGTGTGAGTGTGAATGGTTTGGTATCAGATCAGACTGGTGAACCCATTATTGGTGCCACAGTTCTTGAAGTTGGTACCTCAAACGGTGCTTCTACCGACATCGACGGTAAGTATCGTTTGCAAGTAAAACCAGGCGCAACAATCCGCTTTAGCTACGTTGGTTATGTATCACAGGAAGTGAAGATAACACGTGCGGGTGTGTATGACGTAACTTTGAAAGAAGATTCAGAGTTAATTGACGAAGTCGTTGTCGTTGGTTACGGTACAGTACGTAAGGCTGACTTGGCCGGTTCTGTAGCTGTGTTGGACAACAAGTCATTCCGCGACCAGCCTATCAAGGAGGTGAGCGATGCTCTCCAAGGCCGTATGTCTGGTGTGCAGGTTGAGCCTTCAGGTGTTCCTGGTGGTGACGTTAAAATCCGTGTACGTGGTGCCAGCTCAGTGAACAAGAGCAACGACCCATTGTACGTGGTTGACGGTATCGTACGCGAGTCAGGTCTTCAGGGCTTGAACGCAAGCGACATCCAGTCTATCCAGGTATTGAAGGATGCTTCTTCAACAGCTATCTACGGTTCTCGTGGTTCTAACGGTGTTGTACTCGTTACAACAAGAACTGGTAAGGCTGACCAGACTTTGATTACTTTCGAAGCTCAGTTGAGTGCTTCTTCTCTTGCAAAGAGATTGGACTTGATGGATGCCGGCGAATATGCTGAAGCATACATGGATATCAAGAACAACCCGAACGCATTCTCTGCTCAGGATGTAGCTGCTTACAAGGCAGGTACCAAGGGAGTTGACTGGCAGGACGTAATGTTCCGTACAGGTATCACTCAGGACTACAAGGTTACCATCTCAAAGGGTACCAAGAATCTGCAGTACTTCATCTCTGGTAACTTCATGAACCAGGAAGGTATCTTCATCGAGAACGGTGTGAAGCGTTACAATGGTCGTGGTAACATCACATCTGACGTTACAGACTGGTTGCACGTTACATTGGACGTAAACGCATCTCACATCGACCGTCACGGTGGCCAGGCATTCTCTGCAGCTAAGGATAACCCAATCTGGCGGATTGCTTCTTACTCTCCAACGATGGAGTTGATGGACGACAAGGGCAACTACCTCTACGACCAGTTCAACTCAATCGGCAAGAGCCCATACGGTATTGCTGTAGAAGAGGGTGCTGACTATTATGTTGACATCGTGAATGCAATGATAGACTTGAAGTTCAATATCGCTAAGGGTTTGACATTCTCAACCACTAACGGTATGGACTATCGCGACTTCAAGTACTACTACTTCAATACTACCAAGGTTGAAGACAAGAACTCAATGGGTAACAGCGACAACATGCGTCGTCAGCTTCAGAGCTCTAACAACATCACTTATATGGGCAAGTGGGGCAAGCACTCATTGACAGCTACCGGTGTATTCGAAGTAACACAGAGCGAAAGCCGTAACATGAGCATCAGTGGTTCTGACCTCAAGTCTGAGTCAGTAGGTTACTGGAACGTTTCTCTGGCAGGTTCTCGTTCAGAAAGCAACGGCTATTCTAAGTGGGCATTGATGTCAGGTGTTGGTCGTGCAGTTTATAACTTCGCAGACCGCTACATGGCAACTGTTACATTCCGTGCCGATGGTTCTTCTAAGTTCACCAACAAGAAGTGGGGTTACTTCCCATCAGCAGCTGTTGCATGGAGCTTCGGTAACGAGTCTTTCATGAAGAAGCAGGAAGTGGTTACGAACGGTAAGTTGCGCGCCAGCTTCGGTATCGTAGGTAGCCAGGCTCTTTCACCATACGAAACTCTTGGTATGCTCAGCAGCGGTAACTACGCATACGGTGGTTCTACCAACTATCCTGGTTACTGGGTAGGTAGCCCTGCTACTCCGGACCTTACATGGGAGAAAACAAAGCAGTTCGACCTCGGTCTTGACTTTTCTATGTTCAACGGCAAACTCGATGTTAGCTTGGATTACTATAACAAGAAGACAACAGACGCTCTCTTGCAGAAGAAAATTCCTAACTACAATGGTGGTGGTACATATTGGGTAAATGCCGGTAAGATTGACAACCATGGTTTTGAATTTACTTTGACTGCTCACCCATTTGCAGGCAAGAAGTTCTCTTGGGATACTACTCTCACAGGTACATACAACAAGAACGAGGTTGTTGACCTTGCAGGTGATGACTTCTTCGAAGGTGCTAACCCGGCTTCAGGTTTGCTCGGTAGTGCAGTAACACGTGCTGCTGTAGGCCAGCCTATCGGTGTATTCTTCCTCTATGAATGGGATGGTATCGATCCGACTACCGGTGCCAACAAGTATGTTGACCATAGTGGCGACGGTAAGATTGACTCTAACGACCGTATCTATGTAGGCAAGGCAACTCCAGACTTTACTTTGGGTTGGAACAACTCTCTCTCTTGGAAGAACTGGGATTTGAACGTATTCTTCAATGCTTCTTTCGGTGCTAAGCGCTTGAACCTTGTTCGCTTCGCTGCTGCTGCTCAGGTAGGTGACTCTCGTTTCATCACGCTTCGTGACGCTTACTACAACAGTTGGGATAACAACAAGGAAAACCCAATGTATGCAACACAGAAGGGTGCTACACAGAATTATCCAAATTCTACACAGTATTTGGAAAATGCTGACTACCTCCGTTTGCAGAATATTGCGTTGTCTTATAACCTTCCCAAGAAGGTAACTCGCTTTGCTGACATCCGTCTGACACTCAGTGCTCAGAACCTGTTCACAATTACCGGTTACAAGGGCTATGACCCAGCCGGTTATGCAATGTCAAGTGGTCATGCCGATGTTAATAGCGGTATCGATATGGGTGGTTATCCTTCTCCACGTACCTTCACATTCGGTGCCAAGTTCAACTTCTAATTTACCTACAAAAACAGATAAACTATGAAAAAGTTTTTAATGTCCCTTTGCGCTATTTCAACGGTGTTCTTTGCGACATCTTGTAGCGACTTTTTGACTGAAGACCCAAAGGGTAGTCTTTCTGAAACTACTTTTTTCGCTTCACAGAACGATGTGGATATGGCTGTTACAGCTCTCTATAGTCAGGTTTGTAGCCAGACAAACAATACCAACCCTTATGGTTATACCTGGATGGGCGATGACTTGACAACTCACCCTGCAAGTAACAAGCAGGCATACGCTCAGTTCGTAAAATTTGCTGTACCTGATGACAACAAGTGTAGTGTGGCTACATGGAAGAGCTGGTACAAGGTCATCAAGGCTGCTAACTTTATCATTCTCAATGTTGATAAGGCTGCCGAGAACGGTGTGGCAACAGAAGAAGTGAACATTGCCAAAGGTCAGGCTTACTACTGGCGTGGTGTTTCTTACTTCATCCTCGTTCGTTTGTTCGGTGATATTCCTTTGAATCTTACCAACGAAATCAACGTCTCTGCCGAGAAGGCTACTGTTGCTACTGTTTACGAACAGATTATCAAGGACCTCCAGGCAGCTGAAAGCATTCTTCCTACTTCTTACGCAAAAGCTCCGCGTGTATGGGGTGGCGTAGCATGCTATATCACCAAGCAGGCAGCTCTCTCTACCTTGTCAAGTGTTTACCTGACAAAGGCTGGATGGCCTCTCAACGGTGGCAAGGCTGACTATCAGCAGGCTGCTAACTATGCAAAGCAGGTTATCGACGGATGTAATAACGGTACATACGAATATGCACTTCTCGACGATTTCAAGAAAGTTTATTCTATGACTTACAACTACAACACTGAAACCATCGTAGGTATCAATGCTTCTGCTGACTTCTCTTGGGCACAGGACTCTGAAACCGGTATCAGCAACATCTTCGAATCACAAGGTGGTTGGGGTGACGCTTGGGGTACTTATACATTCTGGAAGAACTTCCCGGAGGGTGCTCGTAAGGACGCTGTCTTCATGCCGAAAATCATGATTACCAACAGTAGTAACCCACACTATGGCAAGCTTGTTAACTTCTATGATAAGGATGCAAGCGGCAACTTCTATGTAGCTGAAGCTCATCCGGCTTATCAAGTTTTCTGCTGCTCAGGTGGTGGTAAGGCTGACTTCGATTACACTTATGGTGGTAGCTCAACTCCTAAGCGTGACGTAGCTTGTACTTCACAGCGTCGCCATATGATTCGCTACTCTGAAGTGCTCTTGTGGTATGCTGAAGCATCTGCTCGTGCAACCGGAGCTATCAGCGATGATGCTGTTGCTGCTCTTAATGAAGTTGTTACACGTGCCGGTGAGGCTCCTGTAACGAAGGCTGACTTTGCTGATGCTGACGCATTTGCAGAACGCGCATTCCAGGAGCATGGCTGGGAAGTTGCAGGTTGGTTCGTAGGTTTGAATACACGTCGTCATGACATGCAGCGTATGAACAGACTGAAAGAAGTCTTCGACCAGCGTATCAAGGATGGTACAGTGGGTGTTGAGGTTGCTCCCGGCATAGTATTGAAGGAAGACAACTACCCATCTGGTTCATTCTCTGAGAGCTTGATTTATGCTCCTGTTGAATACGAGGATGGTAGCATGAATCCTAACCTCTAATGGGTAACTTACTCGGAAAGTAAGAATAATAATCAAATGAAGGTCTCCGCCAATGAAGGTTGGCGGAGACTTTTTTTTATGTTTGTACTGTGCCTCTCTCGTATTGAGAAATGTAGAATGTAGCTGAGCCCATTCCTATGATTGCTTTCTCCACATTACAATTTTTTAGGGGATGAACCCAGCCATCTCTCCGTGGGTAAAAGTAGGGCAAGGGGATGGGTTGCCGACAGTAAAAAAAATGTAAATTTGCTCTCTTGGAAATGTAGGATATTTTTTACCTAATTATAAAATTTAATCATTATGATCAACCACAAAAAAACATTGGCTGTTGCTGCATGCCTTTTGGCTACGGGAATGGCTATGGGTCAGGTGAATATGGGTCAGTCAACTCAGAAGATTCATACTTACCAGATTGACAAGCCGGAGGTCGACCCGATTTTCTTTACCGGCCGTGTATATCAGGGTGCAGAGGGGTATATCTATCCTTATCCACTCTATGATAAACTAACAGAGAATCAGGTAGAGAAGGAGTACAATGTACTGAATTTGAACAACCAGTATGTGAATATCGACGTTCTGCCGGAAATCGGCGGTCGTATTTTCCGTGCATTTGACAAGACCGACAACTATCCGTTCTTCTATACACAGACAGGTATCAAGCCTGCATTGATTGGTATGTTGGGTGCTTGGCTTTCAGGCGGTGTGGAGTGGAATATTCCTGACCACCATCGTGCAAGTAGCTATATGCCTGTCAACTGGAAGATGGAAGAAAATAAGGATGGCAGCAAGACCATTTGGGTGGGTGAAACCGAGCTTCGCCATCGTTTGAAATGGTCTGTAGGTGTTTCTGTATATCCTAACCGTTCATGGGTAGAGGCTCGCATCCGTGTCATCAACCCGACTTCCATGATTCAGTCCATGTTGTATTGGGCTAATGTGTCTGTTCACTGTAACGAGGACTATCAGGTTATTTTCCCATCAGACGTGGAATTTGGTGTAGACCATCACAAGGTTTACTTCATGAACTGGCCTTACGGCGAGAAGGAACGTGGTGGCGAGGAGCAGATGGACCTCTCCTGGTGGAAGAATTTCGATCTCAGCGGCCGTTCAATTTTTGCGTATGGCAGTAAGATGGAGTTCTTGGCCGGTTACGACTACGGCAAGGATGCCGGTACCGTTCATGTGGCCAACCGCCATGTAGTTCCCGGCAAGAAGTTCTTCTTGTGGGGTAACAATCCGAGTGGACACATGTGGAACAAGATTCTCTCTGACAACGACGGTCACTACCTGGAGCTGATGGTCGGTGGTTATAGCGATAACCAGCCAGACTACAGTTGGATTAATCCGGGCGAAATCCGTGAGTTCAGTCAAATTTGGTATCCTATCAAGGGCATCAAAGGTGTGAAGAATGCTACTGTAGATGCTGCTGTGAATCTGGAGAAGGTATCTGACGGAAAATACAGAGTCGGTTTCTGTGCAACCACCGTGTACAATAATGCCAAGGTAGTGGTGAAGCATGCAGGCAAGACTGTCTACGAGAAGATTATCAACATCGACCCGGATAAGTTCTTCCTGGATGAAAACGTTGCTATTTCCGGTGTGAAGGCAGATACAGAACTTGAGGCTGCCCTCTACGATGCACAGGGTAACGAGTTGGTAGCTTATGCTCCGAAGGCACGCAGCAACGACCCGCTTCCGAAGGTGATTGACGGTACAAAGCCCGTGAAGGAATACAAGACCGTAGAAGAACTCTATCTCGCAGGTCTTCGTGTAGACCAGTTCAACAATGCTCGTCTGGACTATATGGACTTCTATAACGAGGCATTGCTTCGCGACTCTCTCGATGCACGCGTAAATACCGAGGTCGGCAAGCATTTCATCCGTCGTGCCGAGTGGGAAAAGGCTAAGATGCACTTGCTTCGCGCCAAGAGTCGTCTGGCTCATGACTATACCCGCGTGAAGGATGCGGAATGTGTTTATTATCTGGGTAATGTATATCGTGCACTGGGTAAGGACGTGGAGGCAGAGGAGTCTTACTGGGAAGCTACCTGGACTCCGGCTTACAAGCATCGTGCATTTTATGAGCTGGCTGTCATGGCTACTGTTAAAGGCAACTACGCCCAAGCAAGCAAGATGATTGAAGAGTCTCTTTTGGTTGGCGCTCACGACCTGCAGGCTTTAACGCTGAAGGCTTATCTCCAGCGCAAGACTGGCAAGGCTGCCGAGGCTGCCAAGACCATCGAGTTGATTAAGAGTATCGATCCGCTGGATTACTGGAGTTCTATTGAGACCAGTTTCCTGAACAACAACAATGCGGAGTATCTGAAGAGCGACCTTGCTTATCGCAACCAGGGTATCATTGGTGTGCAGGAATTGCTCGAAGTTGCCAATAACTATATGTCTATCGGTGACTATGCTGCTGCGCTGACTTTGATTGACAATGCTATTGCAGTGGGCGAACCTTACGCTTCTTATCCGCTCGTTCAGTACTACAAGGCTTATAACGAGTTGAAGAAGGGCAACAAGCAGGCTGCCGACGAGGCAGTAGCTCAGGCCGAGAAGATGTCTGCACTCAATAACTTCCCACTCCGTGTGGAGGAGGTTGAGTTGTTCAATACCTTGATTGCTGCTTATCCTGCAAGCGCTAGGTTGCTTTACTATCGTGGAGACCTCCTTTACTACATTGGTCAGAAGGATGCTGCATTGGCAGACTGGGAGGCTTCTGTGAAGTTGGATGCTACTTTTGCTTTGTCTTGCCGCAACGTAGGTTTCGCATACGGTCAGAAGAAAGACTACGAGACAGCTATCAAGTACTATGACATGGCTATCAAGAATAATCCTAACGACGCTTTGATGTTCACCGAGTCTGATAAGCTTTATGAGGCTGCCGGTCGTCCGATTGCCCAGCGTCTGAAACGTCTGGAGGCCAACAAGAAGACTGTCCTCACACATGACGATGCTGTTATGCGTCTTATATCTCTCTATAACGAGTCAGGTTTGTATGACAAGGCTATTGCATTGATGGACAACCGTCACTTCCACCTCTGGGAAGGTGGTGGCGAAATCCACCAGCTCTACACCGATTCTCATTTCCTGAAGGGTATGAATGCTCTCAACAGGAAGAGTTACAAGGTTGCATTGAAAGAGTTTGACTTGGCTAACCAGTATCCTTCTAACTTGGAGGTGGCTCCGTCTGCATATTCCGGTTACGGTCCAAAGGCAAACTATCTCAGCGGTCTTGCAAGCGAGGGTCTTGGACAGAAGGAACAGGCTCAGAAGTTCTACGAAGAGGCTGCTTCCGCTTCCAAGCGTTTGCGTAATCCCGAGTTGACTTATTTCAAGGCACAGGCACTTCGCAAGATTGGTAAGACTGCCGAGGCGGACAAGTTGGCAGGTGACTTCAAGAATCGTATCAATGAGGTTAAGGCCGAGATGGAAGACTCATACGCTAAGTTTGGTGACGCTAACAAGAATGCACGTCTCAGCACATTGAAGTATTATGAAGGTCTGAGAGAGCTTCTCGACAATAATAATGCGGCTGCCAAGCAGTGCTTCAGCGAGGCTGTCAGCCTGAACGCAAGCAACCTCTGGGCAAAGGCAATGCTCAGCCAGGTGAAGTAATGCAATCATAGTTCTCTATATTCAAAGCAAATGCGGGCATCGATAAAGCACACCCTCTCGTCCATTTTCGTGGCTGTGGCCATTGTGGCGGTTGTCTTGTTTACGTGGCTTCAGAAATTCCCCTTCCTGATGTGGGAGAAGGAGTCAAACGGATTCTTCGCGTGGACGGATGATTACTTGGAGTGGGTTTTATCCATGCCCGCACCTGCTTCTGTTTTTTGTGGTGATTTCCTCACTCAGTTTTTCAGATTCCCGCTTCTCGGGGGACTTATCCAAGCTCTCGGGGTGCTGGTTGTCTGGCTTTCGCTGACTGTCGTGATGAGGCGTTTCCGCTTCCCGCGATGGTTGGAGTGGATAGCCGTTCTTCCGGCTGCCGGCCTGTGGTGGCTGCAGTTTGGCGAAGAGGCAATGGACTCCACCTTACCTTTCGCATGGTTCTGCCTTGCAACGGCGGCTTATGTCTCCCTGCCTTGGCGTTGGGTGCGCATACTTGTCGCTATTCCCACATTCTTTTTTTTACCGACCGGAGCCTTTCTCGGCTGGGTCGTTGTGGTTCTGGTGCTTGAAGGAGTACTCTATGCGGGGTGGACATTCCCGCACACGGAAGACAGGTATTTCCTTTCACCTGTTTTAAGTATTGTCATTCTCGGTGCTTGCTGCCTGTTCCTGATGCGGAACGAGTCGCTGCAAAAGAATGAACGCTGGGCCAATATCCGTTATCTGGCTTATAGCGAACGTTGGAACAAACTCTATGACTTGGTTTGCCAACAGGAAATTTATGAGAATATGGAAGTGCCTTACATGTTGTTGGCCCTGAGCCAGCGCCAGCAGTTGGGCGACTATATCTTCCATTATCCTATCAACTCGGAAGAATATTACCTCTATATAGGAATGGGCACTCGCGATGCCTATTTTTTCAACCAACTTTTTTATGCTCATTTGGGCATGTATAACGAGGCCATTCACATGGCTTATCAGGAAAAGACCCGCACGCGTTATCCCATGAGTTTCCGTATCCTCATGAATCTCGTAAGGTTTGAGGCGGCCCGTGGCGACTATCGGCAGGCCGACAAATATCTGGATCTCTTGGATCGTGCTACCTGTTATGAGGGCTGGGTAGCGAAACATCGTCCCACTCGGGAACAGATAGACGGGACAGATACGAGCAAGGGGGCTTCGACCTTTTTCATTACCGACTCGACCTTGAAGAACCTCTATTACGAGGTACAGATGGGTAGCGAGAATCTGCATCTGCATTACTATTACCTGAATGCTTTGTTGATAAGAAAAAATCTGTTGGCTTTCACCAAGCATATCAATGAACATCCGTTCCTGCTGGAGGAGCGCATTCCGCGCCATTTCTGGGAAGCCATTATCCTGGCAAAGGCACAGGGATTTACGGTCAATAACCTGAATCTGCTTCCCGGGCTCTATGAAAGCTTTATGGACTTTCAGCAACTGCTTGGAGCACAAGACAAGGCTTCCATTATGAAAAACTACAGGTACACCTATTGGTTCAACTATTACTTCCTTACCTTCCCGGAAGACAAGGCCGGAGGTATCAAGGTTGTGCAAAAAGGATAACTGCCATGAAGAAATCATTCCTGTCACATATACTTCTGTCATTGTCTCTATGCTTGCTTTCACTGGCTTCTTGTCAGGTCAGGGAGGCAGGTGGTGTGGTAGATGGCGAGCCCGACATCTTTCCCGACTATGTCGGTGTTACGCTTCCGGTGAATATCGCACCCATCAATTTTATGGTGAGGGATGCAACTGCCATCCGTGCCGACTTCGCCTGCGAGGGACAACTGCTCGAGGTGGTTGCAAATAGCGGTGAGGTAGTGGATATTCCGGCTGGTAAGTGGCGCAAGATGTTGCAGCAGACCGTCGGCAGGACGCTGGACATCACGGTCTCTGTCTGGAACGACCGCTATCCGGATGGTGTGAAGTACAATCCGTTCAGTGTCTATATCTCGGCAGATAGCATTGACGCTTATGTAGCCTATCGTTTGATAGAACCGGGTTACGAGTCCTGGCAGGATATGGGAATCTATCAGCGAGAGCTCTCTACGTTTGATGAGACACCGATTGTGACTAATCGGCAGAATAATGGAGGTTGCTTGAATTGTCACTCCTTCCAACAATATAATCCGGACCGGATGCTGTTCCATGCGCGTGGTGCGGGAGGCGGTACGGTGTTCTGGAAGGACGGAGACCTCAGAAAGGTAGACATGAGTGCCACCAATCTGAAGATGAAGGGAGTCTACCCCATGTGGCATAAGGACGGTCGTTATGTAGTGTTCTCTTCCAACAAGACGTCGCAGTCCTTCTACAGTGCCGGACGCACACCGATTGAGGTTTATGATATGTCCTCGGACATTTTTGTGTACGACACCGAAACCGGCCGTGAGATTGCCGACCCTCGTTTTACTGAGGAGACTCATCTGGAAACGTTCCCGGCTTTCTCGCCGGATGGCAGGCATTTGTACCTGTGTCGGGCAGACTCGGTGGATTTTAACAATAACTTCGCCAATCTCCGATACTCGATTGTCCGGGCCGACTTCCATGCCGAGGACGGTTCTTTAGGAGAAAAGATAGACACAGTGTTCGATGCTGTCGCAACCCGAAAGAGTGCTTCGTTCCCGCGCCTGTCGCCGGATGGCCGTTATCTGCTGTTTACACAGTCCGACTTTGCCACCTTCCCCATCTGGCATCGTGAGGCAGACTTGAAGATGATCGACTTGCAGACGGGGGAAGAGATGGATACCACTCCTCTGAATAGCAACGAGACGGAGAGTTACCACTCTTGGTCGTCCAATGGCCGCTGGGTGGTGTTCAGCAGTCGAAGAGTTGACTCCCGTTATACGCGGCTGTTCTTTGCCCATGTCCGGGCGGATGGCTCATTTGGCAAACCGTTCCTCTTGCCCCAACGCAATCCGATGGAAAATAATTACAGGCTGAAAAGCTTCAACATCCCTGAATACATTAAAAGTAAGGCTACACTGCCTAAAGGTCGTGTGACGGACCTCTTCCGGTGAACATCGCGCCTCGCGTGTGTGCGCAGCCACTGATTAAGGTGTCCACCCATGCCGGACTGCCACCTTACGTGGGTTCTCTGCTTCCAAACTACAGATTCTTGCAGGCCTGCAGAAGGAAACAGGCGAAAAAAAGCAGAGCTTTGCACGCTTGCAGAGGCTTTGCGAAAAAAAACACAACCCCTTTGCAGGCTTGCAGACCCTCGATGTTTTTTTTCGCGCGTTAATTGAAGCTTTGCAATGTTAAAATGAGTTTTTCCGCAGGAGTCTTGCAGTTTTGCAGAGGCTTTGCGGAATTTTCCACACGTTAATCGAGACTTTTCAATGTGAAAATGGATTTTCCCGCAGGAGTCTTGCAGGCTTGCAGAGGCTTTGCGGAATTTTCCGCACGTTAATCGAAACTTTGCAATGTTAAAATGAGTTTTTCCGCAGGAGTCTTGCAGCCTTGCAGAGGCTTTGCGGAATTTTTCGCACGTTAATTGAAACTTTGCAATGTTAAAATGGGTTTTTACACAAAGGTCTTGTAAGGCAGAAATGCGACATATTTAAGGAAATCTGTCTTCTTACAGTGAATAAATGCAAAAAAGCCTTGTGAATCTTGAACCCTGATTTCATCTCGGCTGAGAGTAGAGACAGCACCTGCGTGCCGGATGCCGGGCGGGTGTGCAAAGTCGGTTGGCGCAGTGCGCCAGCATGGACGAAAGAGAGTTTGTGTGGAAAAACAAGTGGGTTCGGTCGTCGTCGATGCGACATCGTTTGCCGAACTTTCAGCCTTCACCAATGGATGGGCTGCAGGCCGTGTTCTCTCAGGTAGGCGTTAGTGAGGCTGAAGTGATGGTTGCCGAAGAAACCGGCGTAAGCGGAGAGCGGGGAGGGATGGGCCGAACTGAGGACGAGGTGGCGCGAACGGTCTACGATGGCGCCCTTGCGTTGTGCGTAGCTGCCCCAGAGGATGAAGACCAGATGCTCTTTCTGCTCGTTCAAAAGACGTATGACAGAGTCTGTAAATGTCTCCCATCCTTTTCCCTGGTGAGAACCGGCTTCGTGGGCGCGTACGGTCAGGGTTGCATTCAGCAGGAGAACGCCTTGTTCGGCCCAGCGGGTCAGGTTGCCGCTTGCCGGAATATCAGTGCCAATGTCATCTCGTATCTCTTTGAAAATATTTTGCAGGGAGGGTGGGAACTTAACCCCATCGTTGACAGAGAAACACAATCCGTGAGCCTGTCCCGGTCCGTGGTAGGGGTCTTGACCGATGATGACTACCTTCACCTTGTCGAATGGACAGAGGTTGAACGCATTGAAGATAAGACTCCCGGGAGGGTAGACACCTTCAATGTCTCGCCGCTGATATTCAGACCGCACGAACGTTGTGAGTTTTTCAAAGTATTCTTTGTCAAACTCCTGCTGAAGGCGTTCCTTCCAGGAAGGCTCAATCTTTACATTCATCCCAAAGAGAGTGGGGTCAGATAAGGTGAATATTATGCTGTTCGCAGGTCTTGCGCATCTCGTCAGACCAGATGCTGGCCTGTATCTCTCCGATGTGAGCCTTGCGCAGGAGGAACATGCAAAGTCGGCTTTGCCCGATGCCGCCTCCGATGCTGAGCGGGAGCGTGTCGTCCATCAGTCGTTTGTGGAAATACAGGTTCAACCGTTCTTCCTGACCCGCTTCCTTGAGTTGAGTCAGAAGGGCAGACTTGTCCACGCGGATACCCATTGAAGAGAGCTCGATGCTACGCCCAAGGAGATCATCCCAGAGCAGGAGGTCTCCATTCAATCCTGGCAGACCGTTCAGTCCGGGTGTCGTATAGTCGTCATAGTCGGCAGCACGGCCGTCGTGCTTCTGGCCGTCTCCCAATTTACAACCTATACCGATGATAAATACCGCGCCGAACTTCCGGCAGATGGCATTCTCCCTGCCTTTGGCGTCAAGGTTCGGGTAGAGCTGGCGCAATTCCTCGGCGTGGATGAAGTGCAGTTTCTGAGGCAGGCAGGGCTTGATTTGCGGATACATTTCGTACACCAAATATTCGGTGCGCAACATGGCTGCGTAGATGCGGTTCACGATATCCTTCAGAAAATCCACATTACGGTCTTCAGCCGTCACGACGCGTTCCCAGTCCCATTGGTCCACGTAGAGTGAGTGAAGATTGTCCAGTTCCTCATCGGCACGGATTGCGTTCATGTCTGTATACACGCCATATCCCGGTTCGATGTTATATTCGGCCAGTGTCAGTCGTTTCCACTTGGCCAGTGAGTGAACAACCTCTGCCTCCTGCTCACCCAGGTCCTTAATCGGAAAACTGACCGGACGTTCCACCCCATTCAGGTCATCATTGATACCCATTCCTTTCAGTACAAAAAGCGGTGCGGTAACGCGGCGCAGCCTCAGCTCTGAGGCAAGATTCATTTGGAAGAAATCCTTTATCTGTTTAATGCCAAGTTCAGTTTCTTTCAGGCCTAACAAAGGCTTGTAATCTTGGGGAATAATCAACTTGCTCATTTTTTTGTTCCCAATTAGAGATTTATGTGTTGTATCTGCTGTATGAAATAAAAAATTGAAAACTTAATATTGTTCAATATTTTATTGGTAACGCAAAGATATGAAAGTTTTTTGTCTTGATATTAGGCCAAAGGAGACTTTTTTTTTAAATTTGCACCGCTTTTGGCTCCGTAGCTCAGTTGAATAGAGCATCAGATTCCGGTTCTGCAGGTCATGGGTTTGAGTCCCATCGGGGTCACCAATTAGTTTAAGTTCCCGTCATATTTTGAACGTGTGAGCCTGTTATTATCCGATAACAGGCTCATATTTATCTCATGGGTATATGAAATCTGAAGGTCGTAGTGTTATGTTGATAGGTTGCAGTCTGTTGCGACGAGAATGTCGGTATTCCTCATGTTAGGAGGAATGTCAAAGGGCGTGAGCTCGGTATACGGTCGCGCGGAACTCTGGAGGTGCCGAGCAGATAGAAAAAATAAACAAGAGAGGCTATAAATTTTGTAGGACAAGTATAGAATGATTACCTTTGGCGAAGAAAGATGTTACCAATATAAAATCTATAGTATATATGAGAAAACTACTTTTCTTGCTGACTATGGCGTTCTGCCTTTCTGTGTCAGCTCAAAAAAATGTCAAGGAATCAGGCACCGCCTTTGCTAAGGAAGTTTTGCAACCGTATGTAGACCGTGGAGAACTGCCGGGTGCCATCAGCGTGTTCTACAAGGATGGCATACAGGAAACCTGTTGTATCGGTTACGCCGATGTGGAGAAGAAGCGCCCCATACGCATGGATAATGTATTCATGCAGTGTTCTCAGACAAAGGGTTTCTGTGGTGTGACCATTGCCAAACTGGTGGAAGAGGGAAAACTTTCGCTGGATGACCCGGTCTCCAAGTATCTGCCGGAATTAGCAGAACTTTGGGTACAGGTGAGCAACGAGAATGGAGTGAAGACCTTGAAGAAAGCTCAAAATGTATTGACCGTGAGAATGGTCATGAATCATACAGGTGGATTCCCCTTTGAAATCAGTGCCAAGCGGAGAGATGTGCGTGGCGGAGGCTGGTCGGGCGGTTGCCCTATCCGACAGGTTGCATCGGTTGCTGCTGCATCGCCCATTATGTTTGAACCTGGCACGAAAGACCTTTACTCCAATACCGGAATAGACATTGGTGCAGCCATTGTCGAAACGATTACCGGCATGAAGTGGGAGGCTTATCTGAAACAGGAAGTGCTGGACCCGTTGGGTATGAAGTCTACCTGGTTCTGGCCTACCGACAAGCAGTTGAAGACTCAGATTGAAATGTACGACATCAAGAAGGGTACTCCTGCAGTGTGGCGTGAGGAGAATGGTTGGGAGCAACGTCCTTACAATGACGCTCATGTCTTTGCATCGGCCGGTGCCGGCCTGTGGACAACGGCAAACGACCAGTTGAAGTTCTACAAGATGTTGATGAACCTGGGAATGGGCGACAATGGCGTGCGCATCCTCAAAGAAGAAACGGTGAAGTCCATCCTGGCCGTATCCACACGTCCGAAGAACCTAGGCGGCTACTCGTTGGGACTGACAGCACCGGTTGAGGATAATGAAAATGCCTGGTTTGGTCATGGCGGAGCATGGGGTACCAACTGCATGGTCAACTGGCACAAAAAAGAACTGAAATTGTGGGTGGTACAAATCAACGGTACGCAGACCTGGACACAGGAGGTGAACAAGGCTGCCGAGAAGTTCTTCTCTCAGTCACTCGACACAAAAGACATTGATGCCTTTACGGGCAGGACAAAATAACAAATAAATCTTTTTCCCCCTTTTGTGAGAGGTTGCCTTCGGGCAACCTCTTTTTTGTTTAACCCAAATCATAATGGGGCGTTTGGGTTTAAAACAAGACGGCTGTTTACTAGAGAAAAAGACTGCATCGCCAAAGTGACGATGCAGTCTGATAAAAAAACGAAGTGATAATCTTGGTAAAGGTCAGGCTTCTTCCCACTGCTTGCGGATGAGCGAAACGGCAGCCAGAGCGGTGGCGTTGCGGTCTTCTGCATTGCAGCCGCACTCGAAACTGATGAACTTATCATAGCCGATGAGTTTTAATCCGCGGAATCCGTCCACATAATTGTCGGCTTCTCCGTCTTCTCCCGGCATCTTGCGAGTCTTTCGGCTTGCGATGTGGACATGTTGCAGATAGTCACGGGCAGAGATGAATGCGCCCATGTCAGATGCTTCTTCCCAGGTCATGTGCCAGAAGTCACCGATACATTTCACGCCCGGATTGTTGATGTCGCGGCAGATTTGTGCAGCATCAGCCACTTGTCTGAGGTAGAAAGCCTCGCGACGGTTCAGGGGCTCGAGCATAACGGTTGTGCCGTGTTCGTGTGCAAACGTGCCCAGCTCGTTGAACCATTGGCAGAGGAAGTCTCGTGTTTCCTGGGTGTGTGGCATGACCGGTTGCTGGCGATTGAACGCAGGGACGATGATGACACCGACTGAACCCAATTGCCCGGCAGCAGTGATGATTTCATGCATGGTATCGCGGCAGAGATTGCGTGTGGCCTCTTCTTCAGACAAGGCAAAGCCGTCGAATCCGGCGCAGATGGCACTAATCTTGATGTTGCGCCCGTTGAGTGCGGATTTGAGTTCGTCTACTCGATTGATTAAGCCTTTTCCTCCTACTTCAAGTCCGGTGATGCCATTTTGCTCCATGATGTCCAGTTTTTCGGTGAGCGTCTCGCACTTGAGCGTACCTTCCTGGAAGGAGATATTTAACTGGGCATTGCTGTTGAATGAAAGGCCCTTAGGCGATTCTGTGCCCACTTTCCCGGTGCAGGCTGCAAAAGTGGTAAGCGCAGCACAACCGAGGGATGTTTTTAGGAAATCTCTTCTGTTAATCATGATGTGTATATGTTTTATTCGGCAGGTGTACCGGCAACTTTAACGGTGTAACCGCTCATGTCCATCTTGTCGGTGAGAGAGAGGTCTTTCGGAGTGAGGTCGAGGTCTGAAGCAGACATGCCGTCCCACGTCATGGCCTTACCGGTGTAGGCGGATTCGCGAGCCATGACAGCGGCAAGATTTGAAACGACAGTCTCTGATGCTTGCTCAATCAGTCCGCCCTTGCGGATGGTATTGATGAGGTTCACGTGTTCAAGGGTGTATGGATTGTTTTGTTTATGGTTGGCCTTTTCGGCTTCAAAGTCGTACTGCCATACAACGTTGCCTTCAAGATCTTTGATGACCATACCGTTACTGTCCCATGAACCGCGTGTGCCCTGGATGAACTCGCTTACATTGTTCTCGCAACCGTCAATCTGGCGACACATACTGTGAAGATGGATGCCGTTCTCCATGGTAAAGTCGGTACTGAAGTTGTCGAACTGGTCACCGGTTACACGACGTTGGCGCGAACCGAAGCTGACTGCCTTGACTGGTTTCAGGCCAGAGAACCAGGTGAACACGTCGATGTTATGAACATGCTGCTCAACGATGTGGTCGCCTGAAAGCCATGTCCAGTTCACCCAGTCGCGAATCATCCATTCGCAGTCACTCCATCCTTGCTGGCGTTTCTTGTACCACAGGTGGCCACCGTTCCAATAGACCGTACCTCCTGTAATCTCACCGATGGCTCCGTTCATAATCTGTTTGAATGATTCGATATAGGCGCGCTGGTGGTGACGCTGTGTGCCGGTCACAACGCAGAGGTTCTTTGCCTGGGCCTGCTTGGCAGCAGCTACACACATGCGATAGCCGGCTGCATCAACAAAAATAGGTTTCTCGAGGAAGCAGTGAACTCCCTTTTCGATGGCGTATTTGAAGTGGATAGGGCGGAAGTATGGAGGAGTGGCAACAAGGACAATGTCAACACCGCTGTCGATGACTTGCTTGTAAGCATCAAGACCTACGAAACGGTGGTCTTCCGGAATGGTGATTCCGCGTTCTTCCAGTTTTTTTGCCATGCTCTCCACTCTGTCAGGGAATGTATCGGCCAGTGCAGTAATGGTGACACCGTTGGCTGCGTCGAGGAAGTTCATGGCTGCACCGCTACCTCGGCCACCACAACCGATGAGGCCTGCTTTGAGTTCGCGTCCGTCTTCTGCTTTGTCCGGCAATTCCGGGATGTAGTATGTGCCCGGTTCTTTAAGAGGTTTTACCGTGTTTTTTGATTCGTTGCTACATGATGCGAGTACAGTACTTGTACCGCCAACCATTCCTGCAGCACCCATGAGGGCTGTACCTTTAAGGAATGATCTTCTGCTCATTTTCATATTTCCCATAGTTTTTTTAGAAGTTTATTTATGATAGTCTGTTTGATTCTTTTATTGGTTCAGCAGGGAGGCATCTGGTTCGCAGATGACGCGGAAACCGATTCCCTTGATGTCAGAATACCACCAGATGCTTTTAGGTTGCTGAGGGTCTGTCTTGAGCCATGCTTCGTTATCGGTATGGGCTCGTGCCGCACAACGTAAATCGGAGGCGTCGGACGAATAAAATCCTCCTCGGATAACCCATTCTTCTCCTTCAGTATTGATGGGGTTGGTGACACTTGCCGATGTTTTGCTGTATGCGTCGGGTGCATACCTGTCGGCAGTGTATTCCATAACGTTTCCAAGCATGTTTTTCAGCCCAAACGGATTGGCCTTGACTTTGTCGGGCTCTTGTGTCTTGTTGTTGCTGTTTTTCGCGTAGATGACATTGTCGGAGATGATGTCGGTCTTGGCACTGATAAACTTGCGGATAAAACCCTCGTCAGAGTAGTCACTTGGTTCCCCCTCAAAGTAATAGGGTGCATCCGTACCGCCACGCGCTGCATATTCCCATTCAGCTTCGGTGGGAAGACGGTACTTCTTTCCTGTTTTCAGGGAGAGCCACATGCAGAAGACTTCGGCCGCATAGTGGGTCATGGTAATGGCCGGGCGTGAACCACCTCCCCATCCCTGGTCTGGAGCTCCGAAGGGTGGTGTCGGACCCGATATGGCGTCTACGTCCATCTTGGCGTTGTTGGCGTAGATGACTTCAGGCAATGTTCTTCCTTCGCTGGACGTCTGCCCGAAGAACGCCCAATAAGTATCCCAGGTTATTTCTGTCTCGGCCATGAAGAACGGACTTACCGTAACCTCGCGCACCGGACTTTCATCTTCTTTGTGGAATGCATCCTTGGGGTTACTCCCCATTCGGAAAGTTCCACCCGGGATGGCAATCATTTTGATGGAAACGCCTGTTCCGGGAACATGCTCCACATAGTTTTCGAAACGAGTTACAACGGTGGCCGAGTCGTAGGTGGGCCCATTGGAGACAATGGGGGTAGTTTTCATCTTACCATGCACGTAGTTCGGATTGTGATGACCTGCATCAAGGTGACAACTGATACATTGAAGGTCGAGTTTTTCGACATTCTCTTCGTAGTAGAGGTGAGCGGTGATGGCATCATCGCTTACACCGGCCGGGAAAAGATTCCGGTGACATTCGGTGCATGATTCGTTAGGAATGTATTTTGTTGCGTGTTCAAGTTCTGATTTTAAATCCCATTGGAAGTCAGCACTGTCTTTTGTCAGATATCCCCAGATGTCTTTCAAACCTAATTTGGCTTTGGCTGCGTAGTGGTTGAGCGTCTGATGCTTGGGCGGGAGGTGGCAGTCGATGCAGTGGGTTGTCACGCCGCTGCCATTGTTGACGTGCATGGATTGTTTCCACGTGCGCTCTGCGTGAGGGTGGACGTGACAACTCATGCAAGATTCATCGGTTGAATAATGATTGGAGGCCTGAAAGAGGGCAATGCAGAAAGCGATGCCGATAATTAGTCCCAAGAGAAAGATGTATTTCTTCATTGTGTGTGCTTAAACGTAGTAGTAATATAGGTTAGAGAAGGCCAAAATTTATTCTCATGCTGCAAATTTATTATATTTTTTATAAGGAGTGCATAAAATATGCTTTGTTTTTTCGGGATATTATCTGTCGGAGAGTAAACATTACCCATAAGGCGCAACAGTGAAACTGTCGGGGAGAACACTCAAAGAACTTGTTTTTGACTGCCAAGATCGAATAGAAAGTTTGTCTGCGCAGGGGGAAAATGCTTGTTTAATCGAAAAAACAGTGCTTTATTGCAGAAAATAACTGAAAATGAATAGCAGATGAAAAAAAAAGCCTATCTTTGCGGCCGAATTTCGAGTCAATATAATGTCTCACTTAATTAAAATTTTATTAACTAACTTTTTTTAATGGAAAATTTAAAGAATGTAGCTCCTATTGAAGATTTCAATTGGGATGCTTACGAAAAAGGCGAAACAAATTCAGCTGTCAGCCGCGAAGAGCAGGAACAGGCTTATGCAGGCACACTGAATAAAGTAAGCGACCGCGAGGTTGTAGACGGAACCGTAATTGCGATGAATAAGCGCGAAGTGGTTGTAAACATCGGCTTCAAGTCAGATGGTATTATCCCAATGAGCGAATTCCGTTACAATCCGGACCTGAAGGTTGGTGATACTGTAGAGGTATACATTGAGAATCAGGAAGACAAGAAAGGCCAGTTGGTACTTTCTCACCGCAAGGCTCGTGCAACTCGTTCTTGGGATCGTGTTAACGCAGCACTTGACAATGAAGAAATCATTAAGGGTTACATCAAGTGCCGCACAAAGGGTGGTATGATTGTGGATGTATTCGGCATTGAAGCGTTCTTGCCGGGTTCACAGATTGATGTTAAACCTATTCGCGACTACGATATTTTCGTAGGCAAGACCATGGAATTCAAGGTGGTTAAGATTAACCAGGAATTCAAGAACGTAGTAGTTTCTCACAAGGCTCTTATCGAAGCTGAGTTGGAACTCCAGAAGAAAGAAATTATTGGTAAACTCGAAAAGGGTCAGGTTCTCGAGGGTACTGTCAAGAATATTACCTCTTACGGTGTATTCATCGACCTTGGCGGCGTAGACGGCTTGATTCATATCACAGACCTTTCTTGGGGCCGTGTAAGCGATCCGAAGGAAGTTGTTGAACTCGACCAGAAACTGAATGTTGTAATTCTCGACTTCGATGACGAGAAGAAGCGCATCGCTCTTGGCCTGAAGCAGCTCACTCCACATCCATGGGATGCACTCGATGCTAATCTCAAGGTGGGTGACCATGTGAAGGGTAAGGTTGTTGTGATGGCTGACTACGGTGCATTCGTTGAAATCGCTCCGGGTGTAGAAGGCCTCATCCACGTATCTGAAATGTCTTGGAGCCAGCACTTGCGCTCTGCTCAGGACTTCATGAAGGTAGGAGATGAAGTAGAAGCTGTGGTATTGACACTTGACCGTGAAGAACGTAAGATGTCACTCGGTATCAAGCAGCTCAAGGCTGACCCATGGGAGAACATCGAAGAAAAGTACCCTGTTGGAAGCAAGCACACTGCAAAGGTGCGCAACTTCACAAACTTCGGCGTATTTGTAGAAATCGAAGAAGGCGTAGACGGTTTGATTCACATCTCAGACCTCAGCTGGACAAAGAAGGTTAAGCATCCATCAGAGTTTACACAGATTGGTGCAGACATCGAGGTTCAGGTGCTCGAAATCGACAAGAACAACCGTCGTTTGAGCCTCGGCCACAAGCAGCTCGAAGAAAATCCTTGGGATGTATTCGAAACCGTATTCACAGTTGGTTCTGTACACGAAGGTACTGTAATCGAAGTGTTGGAAAAGGGTGCAGTGATTGCTTTGCCATACGGCGTAGAAGGATTCGCTACTCCAAAGCACCTCGTTAAGGCTGACGGTACACAGGCTCAGTTGAACGAAAAGCTCGACTTCAAGGTAATCGAATTCAACAAGGACAGCAAGCGCATCATCCTTTCTCACAGCCGCATCCACGAAGATGCAGCGAAGGCTGAAGAACGTGCAGAGAAGCGTGCTGCACGCAAGGCTAAGGAATCTACTCGCAAGGAAAAGGACGAAACTCCGGTTATCCAGAACCAGGCAGCTTCTACCACTCTTGGTGACATCGACGCTTTGGCAGCTTTGAAGGCTCAGCTCGAAGGTAAGTAATCAAATTACTAAACCATATCAATGAAAAGGCTAACCGAAAGGTTGGCCTTTTTTTTGTTACCTACATAATAAAACTTGTAACATAAAACACCTAAAAGTTTGTTTCTACAAACTACATTATGTAGCTTTGTAATGTTAAATCCAAATCTATTGACCGATTTGGATTCATGATTTCAGTGATTTTGTAAATGAAAAACGTAAGATGAGATACACCACTCTGATATCACTCTTGATGGTTTGTAATATCTCCATAGCTGCTGAAAAGGTTTGGGTAGCAGATAAATATGATGTACAAGCCTATGAGAGCGCAATGAAAATCTATGAGCAACATCGTCAGGACAGGGATGATGAGCTGGTTCGTTATGAAGCCATATCCGACTCAATCATGAATGTAGGTAAAAGCAATAACAACTATGCTCAGCAATATGTGGCTTTAATGATGAAGGAACAAATATGCATTTCAAAGAATGCATTTGACGAAATTCCCGACATAGAGCAACAGCGTATGCGTTTGGCTAAGGAACACTCAAATGCTACTTTCTATTTTGAGTCTTTCTATAAGTATTGCTTTTGTCTGGTAGATACACAACCGAGTGAAGCATTCTTCCTTGCCAAGCAAATGGTCGACGAGGCGATTGCTGCTGGAAGTGAGAGTGGCATGATGTATGGTCACATGGCTTTGGGCGACATAAGCCTGATGTCGAGATATGATGGCCCTACAGCGGTGTTGGAATATGAAAAGGCACTCTCGTTGGCAGAGTCTTTAAACTCAAGCCCTGTGAAACTCCTTCAGTTGTCAACAGACCTTGCAAGAGCATACATGGAATGTAAACAATACGACAAGGCAAAGGATATATTGGACAAATTCTTTGAAACACCGGAAGTCTTGGAAGATGAATATGCACAACTGCTGTTTTACAGTACATACATATTTGTAATTGAAAATGATTGTACTCGCGAAGAGTATAACCGTTTCTATCAAAAGTATATCAACACTCCAGAAATGACCATGTTGTACGATGAGGGCTCTATTCTGTATTTCAAGGTAAAATGGCTTATGAAGATGGAGCGTTATAAGGAAGCGCTGGAGAGTGTTCCTCTATTGCCATTGAAACGAATGCAGTTAGAAAGTCTTATTAATATATATAAAGGTATAGGACAGCATGAGAAGGCTTTCGGTTTGCTCGAAGAATTGTGTGCGTTGGACGACTCTATCAGGCGTGAAGTTGGGATGGGCGATATTGCGGCAATGAATGCACGATTGTCTAATATGGAGTTACAACGCAAAATTGAACAGTCAAAGGTTCATCGTAATTATATGATTGGTACGATGGTTTTCATTTTGCTGATTTCGGTGATTGTGATATTTATCTTCCGTCAACGTCATCAGAGAAAAGTCAACCACATGCAACGTCTGCATAATGAGAGATTGCAACGTGCCAATAGTGCCAAGGATATCTTCTTGAAAAACATGACACATGAGTTACATACTCCGTTGAGCCAGATTTATGGTTTTGCTCAAATTCTTGCCGACGAAAATTTTCCTATTGATGAGGCTTCGACACGCGAGATGGGTGTTGCTATCCGCGAGGGTTCAAAACAATTGACGGCCGTGCTCGACAATATCGTTGATGTGACAGATAAACTCTCTAAGTTAGACAAGCTGGAGGAAGTCGAGTCAATCTTGAAAGAAAAGTAAAAAGTCTGTTTGTCGATGTAAGTGTAAATGATGGAGAAATTTGATGTACATATTTTGGGTTGTGGCTCGGCAATTCCTACAGGGCGTCATTTGCCTACCACACAGGTGGTGAATTTCCGTGACAAGCTCTTCATGATTGACTGTGGCGAAGGTGCTCAGCTGCAATTCAGAAAACAGCGTCTGAAATTCTCGCGGTTGGTGTCTGTCTTTATTTCCCATCTTCATGGAGACCATTGTTTCGGCTTGGTCGGCATAATTTCTACGATGAATTTGTTAGGTCGTACGGCCCAACTGCATCTGTACCTGCCCCTGGGAGGAACAGAGGTGTTGAAACCCATGATTGATTATTTTAACCGCGAAATGACGTATGAGGTCGTCTATCACGAGCATGATACACGCAAGCAGGAAGTCATTTACGAAGACCGCTCCTTGACTGTAGAAACGATTCCCTTGTGCCACCGTATTCCCTGTTGTGGATTCCTTTTTAAGGAGAAACCCAACCCGCGGCATATCAATCGCGAGATGGTCGACTTTTGGAAGGTTCCCCTTTATGAATTGGAACGTTTGCGTCGGGGAGAAGATTTTGTGACGCCCGATGGGACAGTGGTCCCGAACGAACGGCTCACCAAACCGGCCGACCCTTCACGTACTTATGCCTATTGCTCTGATACTGCATTTCATCCGGCTGTGGCAGCACAGGTTCTGGGTGTGGATGTCTTGTATCACGAAGCTACTTTCGGGGAGGATAACAGGAATCGGGCTAAGGAAACATTTCATTCTACAGCCCGTGATGCTGCTGAAATAGCGAGAAGAGCAAGGGTTAAGAAACTGGTTATTGGTCATTTCTCGGCCCGCTATGAGGATGAGTCTTCTTTGTTGCGTGAGGCGGAAGAGGTATTCCCACAGACCGTATTGGCAAGGGAATCTCTGGTAGTTTCGGTAGGCTAACGTTTCCAGGGCGGAATTATTGTGCTCGTTTATTCATTTTTTTTGTAAGAAAAATAAAAATATCTATCTTTGACGCTTGATAAATGTATTAACTCATGTTGAAGCGTCTGTCCGTTCTTCTTTTTACCGCTATGCTGGTGCTTTGTTTCGCAGGTGAGACACAGGCACAGGAGATTGTACGCGACAAGAACACCCGGCAGGAACAACCTCAACAGGAGGTCTTGATTGTTGCCTCGGGAAATGTGATTACGGTGAAGAACGCCCCTCTGCATACTATGATGACGGTATATAACATCGTGGGTCAGAAAGTTGCTACGTTTAAAATAACATCCCAGGAAAATTCCTTTACATTAAATGTCTCTAAGGGCTACTACATTGTGAAGATTGGAACCATCGTCCGTAAGGTTGTCATTCGTTGACAAGATTCTTCTATACGTGTAATCGAGTCTTGAAGGGTTCCTCTTTGCGAGGGTTTCTCATACCGTTTTTCGGATATTTTTGGCTCTTGCACTAAACCTTCTCCCTTTTTTTGCGTCATAAAGAGGAAAATAGAAAAAACCATCATGAAAGGTGAAGCAAAGTATAACGAGGCACAGGTGTTGAATCTCTTGCGCGATTCTTCCACTTCACGTCGTGGCTTTGAAATAGTGGTACGCCATTATTCTCCACTGTTATATGCCCAGATTCGAAAGATGGCCATAGACCATGATGAGGCAGACGATATTCTACAGAATGTTTTCTTGAAGGCTTGGCTCTCGTTGGAGTCTTTTCGCGGTGATTCCAAACTCTCTACTTGGCTGTACCGCATCACGATGAATGAATGTTTGGACTTCCTTCGTGAGCAAAAGGAGCACGGCTATGTCCCGTTGGAGGATGAAGCTGTTTCTCAGGTGGCAGGCAGCAACTCGGTAGACGGTGACGAGATCAATCGGCTTTTTCATCAAGCTATGAGTACTTTGCCGGAAAAGCAACGCATAGTTTTCAGCCTGAAGTATTTCAAGGAAATGAAATATAGCGAGATGTCCAAAGTGCTGGATACCAGTGTAGGTGCTTTGAAGGCCAGTTATCACCTCGCGGTGCAAAAGATTGCCGCATTTCTGGAAGAACATGATTAAACCTTTTACTTTGCAATCAGTCATATAATAAAATAACAGGTATGAAAACAGAAAAAGACATACGCAAAAGAATCGGTCGACAAGTGTCGTTTGAGGCTCCTGACGGCTATTTTGATGAGCTGACCTCGAGGGTAATGTCAAAGTTGGATGACACGCCGCATGTAATTGCACCGGCATCTACCTCTCGTGTGTTCTCACTCAGACCTTATGCCTATGTTGCCTCATGTGCGGCTGCGGTCGTGGGGATTTTGTTCGCAATCCGGGCAATCGGATTCCAGACCGAACCGGTCGAAGAGCCTATCTTGACAGAAAGCCTTTCGAACACGGAGGAGGAATATATTTATTCAAGTATTTCGGATGTAATCACAGACTATGAAGTGTATTCATATTTGGCAGATGCTGCAGAAAGGAAATAAGACAATGAAAAAGTTTTTGCTTGTATGGGTTAGTTTGATTCTCTCTTTGGGTATAGCCGCCCAACCCAAGTTCGGTGATAAGAAAATGAGCCGAGAGGAGTTTCATCAGTTCCGTTACAATTACTTGACAAAGAAAGCCGGCTTCACAGAGGAAGAATCAACCAAATTCTTCCCTTTGTATACAAACTTTTCACTTCAGAAATTCAAACTTGACAATGAATGTCGCAAAATAGTCGACCGCTGTGAGAAACAGCTGGAAGAGGATGTTGATGCGGCTATGAATAAGATTCTCTCAAACCATCAGGCCGTCGTGGAACTGGAAAAGAATCTGTATGAGGAGGCGAAGCAAGTAGTTAGCCCTGAGAAATACGTGCGCTTCCATAAGGCTGAGATGATGTTCAGTTTTGAAATGCTACGGGATTTCCGCCGTTCGGATGGCAGGCACAGGAATCCGAAGCAAAACTCCCCCGAAAGAAAGGTAAAAACAGAACCTCATGAATAATTTTACTTTCTTCTCGCCAACAGAGTTCGTCTTCGGTCGCGATACAGAATTGCAGACCGGAAAACTCATACGAAAGCATGCTGCCCGTCGAGTCTTGATAGTTTATGGTGGTGGATCAGCCGTGCGCAGCGGTTTGCTTGGACGTATTGAAACTTCGTTGGATGCTGCCGGAGTATTTCATATCAGTATGGGCGGCATTCAGGCTAATCCTGTTGACGGACCTGTATATAAAGGAATAGAGATAGCTCGCCGGAACGAGATAGACTTGGTGCTTGCAGTAGGTGGCGGCTCGGTGATTGACACTTCAAAAGCTATTGCGGCGGGAGTTCCTTACGAAGGAGACTTCTGGGACTTCTACATCGGCAAGGCAAAGGTAACAAAGGCCCTTCGTGTAGCGGTAGTACTGACTATTCCTGCTGCGGGAAGCGAGGGCTCCGGGAACTCCGTCATTACGAAGGAGTCTACCCGGCAGAAGATGAGTCTTCGCGCACCAGAACAGTTGCGACCGGTCTTTGCCGTGATGAATCCGGTCCTGACTTTCACTTTGCCGGCGTGGCAAACTGCGGCGGGCATCACAGACATGATGGCCCACATATTCGAGAGGTACTTTACCAATACGCCGGCAGTGACTGTGGCAGACAGGATGTGCGAGGGTGTATTGCAGGCCATCATCGAAGAGGCTCCCAAGGTGATTACTTGTCCGAACGGTTATGATGCACGTGCCAATATCATGTGGTGCGGCATGGTTGCTCACAACGGTACTTGTGGCGTGGGCTGTGAAGAAGATTGGGCAACCCACTTCATGGAGCACGAGATTAGTGCCCATTACGGTGTGACACATGGAGCTGGTTTGGCTGTCATGTTTCCGGCATGGCTCACATGGATGGCTAACCATCATGTAGAGAGAGTCGCCCTGTGGGCTCATCGGGTGTGGGGTGTGGCGGAGCAGTCCGACTTGCGTGCACAGGCACTTGAGGGCATTGCCCGTTTTAAGGCTTTCTTGCAGCAGATTGGCATGCCGACCGACTTTAAGTCTTTGGGCGTTCCTAATCCGGACATTCCGTTGCTTGTTGACAGCCTGCATCGTAACAAGGGTGAATACGTCGGGGCTTACGTCCGGTTGACCAGAAAGGACAGCGAGGAAATCTATCGGCTGGCCTTGTAATCCCTCCTTCAATTAAAAAGTTGTGTGTTATTGACTCAAGCAGTGAGTCATAGAAAAGGATTATAAAAGACTGTACTCGGTTTCTGAGTACAGTCTTTTTGGGGTTAAATGTTAAAGTTATTTCAGGCTTTGCCTTAAATAATTTCAGACAGATCGCTTCTGTAGACCGTTTTCGAGTACTCTTGTAGAGCGGAGCGTCCTGATTGTGAGAACTGGAATGTGGCGCATCGCGGATGGGCGTTCAAACGCTGTTCAAATGCCGTTCAAACATCGTTCTAAAGGCATGCAATTCACCCCAAATCCTAATGCTCGATTGGGGCTAAAGATGGCAACAGTACCCCTTAGAGATGACTGCAGTGCCTCTCAATGGGTACTTGAGTCCCTGCCGTTTCCTGATTTCAATAAACAGAGTTGTAACAGCCAACCAGTTTCAATAGACACAAGTCTGGACACGTTACCGTACACCTTATATATAGTTGCAGAACCCTCGTCAAATTGAGGTAACGGAAAGCTCGCGAATGAAAAATCGACAAAAAAAACGCATCTGATAAGGTGTGATTTTGACAAAAACAATCGAAAAATAAAAAATAGGACAAAAATAAAAGAAATAGACCTTTTCAGAAAGTTTGGAAACTTGTTACTTTGCACCCAGAATAAAGAGTGTGGACTTTTGTCCGAACTCTTGTATATTGTATATAATAGTTGTTTGATATGATGATTGATAGAAAGAAATCAAGAGTGGTCTTGTTATTGGGCTTAATATTGCTGATGTCTTCTTGTACGACAGAATCGAATATACTTGGTGATAAGGAACCTGCAAGTGGTAAACAAGGTACAGTGACACTCAACCTCTCTTCTACAGCTGGCTTCGAGGCGCAGACAAGGGCGGTGAACGAGAATGATTACAGGAATTTGAATAATTACACTGTTCAGTTGCTGAAGAGTAGTGGCGAGAAAATCGACGAATTTTCTTATTCGGCCAAGGACTATAAGCTTCCTTACACGCTCGATTTAGGATCCTATATCATGAAGGCTTTTTATGGTCAGGAGAAGGATGCCTCCAGAGATGTGTTCTACTCCGTCGGACAAACCGTGTTTACTGTAAAGGCTGACCAGACGGAAGCCGTGTCTGTAGTCTGCGAGCCTACCTGCGGTAAGATTTCTGCAGTGTTTGACAATGCCATGGCTACCTATTTTGATGAATATAAGGTAACCTACTCTGGAACGGAGGCGTTGGGTGCTAAAACGTTGGATTGGCTGGCCTCTGATACAGCTCCTTGGTATGTAAAACTGAATGCAACCGGTGAGACGATGCACTATGCGATATATCTTCGTGCCAAGGATGACTATTTGACTAATGTCGATGGCAACAAGTTGGCAGAAAAAACCATAGAAGGCAATTTTGTCTTGAAACGTAATACAGCCCATAAGTTGACCATTGCTCCGACCTATACGCCTACGGGTACAGGTGGCTTGGGCATCCAAATCACGATTGACGAAAGCACCAACGACCAGGACATCACGCTTGATGTTCCTATCAGTTGGGTGAGTGAATAAGAAAATAGAATTATAAGCATATAACAGATATATCATGATGAAATTATCTCATACATTGCTTGGAGCATTGGCTTGCATGTTTGTCCTGACCGCATGCGTCAGTGAGGACATGCCCGAAAACAATACGGGTGTACAGTCAAAGAATCAGGGTAAGCTGACGCTTGGTGTAGAAGCACAGGAACCGAAGGCGGCAACAACCAAGGCGTCGGGAATCGATACCCAGGTATTTCCGGTCATTATCTATAAGGAGGACGGCGTGACGGTAGTTAAGAGTTATAACAAACTCTCTGAAGTGCCCAATGAGATTATGTTGGAGGTGGGCAACTATAAAATTGAGTCACATACTCCGGGTGAGGCGCAGCGTTATGCAACAGAGCCTTATTATAAGGGAGTGAAACCTATGACCATTTTGAAGAACGTTACCACCAAAGAAACCGTAACGTGCAAGATGATAAATACCAGTGTCAAGGTTCAATATGATCCGACATTCATCGCTACGTTCAATGCTTGGTCGTTGACCATTGATGATGGAGCAGATGGCGTAGTTACCTACACGAATACTCAGGGAAGTTCCCCGTCTATAGTCTATTGGTTGCTTGGCGACGGCGTTAAATCGCTTCAGGTGAATTTCCGTGGTAAGACTACCGAGGGCAATATCGTCAGTGCAAGCAGTGTTTTGACGAAAGACCAGGCTTCCGAGAAATATGATGAAGACAGAGAAGACTTCACCGGGGGTGACGCACTGGTGCTGAATCTCACTCCGGTAGAGTCTACCAACGGACAGGTGACCGGTATAGGCATCACGGCTAACGTGACATTCGTCGAGACAGGCGATACTGTTGGTATTATCGTTACAGACAACGACAATTTCGAACCCGGAGGAGGAACCGATCCGGAAACTCCAGAAACCCCAGGTGACTCGGGAGAGGATGTCGTCCAACTCACTATTCCGGCTCCTGTTACCATACCGGCTGATGATGCTGCTACGGCAGATCCGTCTACCGGTGACGTGAAAATCAGCTGCTCAAAGGGAATCAAGAGCATCCAGGTGGTTGTCACCTCTTCGAGTGATGATATGATGGAAGAGCTTGCAGCAGTGGCTGAGCAGTATGAAGGTGTGGACCTGGTGAACGGATGTGAGGTTGTGGGCAACAAAAACCTGGTTTCTTTCTTGGCAAGCCTCGGTAAGACCATCACCGTTCCGGCCGAAGGAGACAAGAACTATACGTTCCCTGTGGGTCAGTTCTACCTCTTCTTGCGCATTCTGCCTGGCGATCATTATTTCTCCCTTACCGTCAAGGACATGGAGGGTAATGTAAAGTCCGGTGTTGTAGATGTTACAATCACAGAATAACGAAAGGAAGGAAGTCATGAAAAGAATATATATAGCATATATGTCTTTGCTTGCCTGTATGTTGGTAACATCATGTACCAACGACATGGGAGTGGACATCAAAGACAATGGATATATAGGTATAG